>CAJOGS010000201.1 GCA_905234045.1 uncultured Selenomonadaceae bacterium
GTCAAAAGTTTTACCGCACGAATTGCATCATCATTGCCGGGGATTACATAATCAATTTCATCAGGATCGCAGTTTGTATCGACAATCGCAATAATAGGAATATTGAGTTTGCGCGCCTCTGCAACTGCGATTCTTTCTTTGCGCGGATCAACTACGAACAACGCGCCCGGGATTTTATTCATTTCCTTAATGCCGCCGAGATATTTTTCAAGGCGTGACATTTCATGCTTGAGTTGCATAACTTCTTTTTTGGTAAGAACGTCAAAAGTTCCGTCCGCTTGCATTGTTTCCAATTCTTTCAAGCGGCGAATACGTTTTTGAATCGTTTGGAAGTTGGTGAGCATACCGCCGAGCCAACGTTCATTAACGAAATATTGCCCTGCGCGAATAGCTTCTTCTTTAACGGCTTCTTGAGCCTGTTTTTTTGTACCGACAAAAAGAACGGTCTTGCCTTCTTCGGCGATACTGCGAATAAACATATACGCATCGTCGATTTTTTTAACCGTCTTTTGAAGGTCGATAATGTAAATACCGTTGCGCTCCGTGAAAATGTACTTAGCCATTTTAGGATTCCAGCGGCGTGTTTGGTGTCCAAAGTGTACGCCGGCTTCAAGGAGCTGTTTCATTGAGATAACTGCCATTTGAGAAATTCCTCCTGTTTTTATCATTCGCGGGACATTTACGCGCCGATTCAGCTTTCGCCACAGGTTGACGCTCCGTCCCGTGTGTTTTTCAACGCCGCTGATTATATCATAAAGCTTTTTCATATTGCAACAAAAATTTCTGTACAAAAAATTTTTCTATGCTGTAATTTCAATCGTCGTACTTGTAATAGGCACAAAAACAGCCGCCTAATGCTCCGCTAAAGCTGGCGACTTAAAATTTAAGTATATCTAATCTCACTTAGTGAGTAACCGTTTGCCAAGTGTCGTAAGAAACCTCGCTTAATTGCGGGGTTTTCTTGCTTTTATTATAACTTTTCGCCTTGTCAGTGTCAATTTGAAATATTTCTGTACAAAAAATTTTTCTATGCTATAATTCAAACGGCACTGCAAATGGCAGGCGGTTGCATCACTCTCCGAAAGGAGGTGACGCTAATGCGTATTATCAAAATCATCGTTCGTGTGATTGTCATCACCGGCGTTATCTTGGTTGCATTAAGCAAAACAGCCGCCTAAACTCGGCAAAGTTTCAGCGGCTTGAGTATTTCTAATTACAAATGATTCCAATATATGAGCAACCGTTTGCCCAGTGTCGTAAGAAACCTCGCTTAATTGCGGGGTTTTCTTGCTTTTATTATAGCTTTTCGCCTTGTCAGTGTCAATTTGAAAACTAAAAAAGCCGCCAATTTTTAGCGGCTGAAATTTCTGCTGATACAATTTTATTTTTTGGAACCGCCGAGCAAATCGCCGAGCATATTAGCCATATCGCCGAGCCCTGCGCCGCCGAGTCCGCCAATTGCGTTCCCTGCGAACGCCGCCATATTTGCATTAATTTTTTTATCAATTTCAGCATTAGCCGCGTTGACTGCGCTGACTACCAAATCTTCAATCGCCGAAACGTCGCCTTCGTCAACGAGGTCTTTTGAAATTTTAATTTCTTTAACAACTTTGTCGCCGTCAACAGTTGCACTGACAACGCCGCCGCCGACTGACGCGGTTGCCGTTTCCTGTTTGAGTTTTTGTTTGTTAGCCTCAAAACTCTGTTGCAACATTTGCGCCTGTTTCATAATTTCGCCAAGATTAAATCCGCCTGGTGCTTGTGCCATTTTTAATTACTCCTCACTGTCAATTATTTTAAAATTTTCGACTTGAAATATTTTCATTGATTCCTCAAGAAATGGTTTATCGGAATCTTTTACTTTGTCGAACTTTGAAATTTTTAAATTTTCGTCAATAATCGCATCAACCGTGATTTTTGTTTCGAGTTTCTGCGATAAAAATTTTTCAATTTCTTTTTTGGTAGTTTGGAACATTTCGCCGTAACTTTTCGTTACCGCAAAAGTCAAAATGTTATTTGAAAAATCTTTGACAACCGCCGACTGATCCAACATAAAAGATATTGATTTCGGCAAATCTTTCAAAATTTCGTTAATATCATAAGAAATTTTTTTAGGTTCGTCAAGATTGGCAATTTGCGGCACGGAAATTACTTGCGGCGCGGAAAGTTTCATCAGCGTCATTTCCAAAATTATATCGGGAATACCCGAATTTTGCATTTCAGAAATTGCCTTGCGAATTTCCGCAACCAAATTATCTAAAATCTGATAATTTGAATTGCGCCGTTCCAAATTTTCAAATTCCAAATCTCTAAGCCGCGTTATCAATGATTCGGCGATTGAAATTGATGATAAACCGGAGCGAAAAGCATGATTAATCGCAGTTGCAACTTTTGCGCGGTCTTGCGATTTTACGGCTGAAATAATTTCGTCCAAATCTGAATCTGAAACTAAGCCTAAAGTTTCGTTGACATTTTCCAGAGAAATTTTTGTGTCCGCCATTGCGTAGCACTGATCTAAATAAGTCATGGCGTCGCGCATTGAACCAGCGGCAAGGCGGGCAATTTTTTTAGCCGCGTCTTCTTCAAGTTCGACTTGTAACCGCGCTGCAATTTTCATCAGATAATTTGCGATAGTTTCTTGCGGAATTAACCTGAAGTTCAAAACTTGGCAACGTGAGCGAATTGTCATCGGTACTTTGTTTAATTCTGTCGTCGCCAAAAAAAATGCAACGTTGGGCGGCGGCTCTTCGATTAATTTCAAAATGGAATTTACCGCCTCAAATGACAACATATGTACTTCGTCGATTATGAAAGTTTTAACGTGGGACTGCAACGGCGCAAGATATGCCGTCGATAATAATCTTGTAACGTCTTCAACCGAACGATTAGACGCCGCGTCAAATTCCACGTTGTCTGGCGAAGAATCTATTGACAGACACGACGCACATTTATTGCAGGGAATTTCATGCGGCGTTAAAGTTTTTCCATTTTTTTGAGCGTCCAAAACTCTTTCGCAGTTCATAGCCTTCGCCAAAAGTCTTGCAGTGGAAGTTTTGCCCGTGCCGCGTGTACCTACCAATAAAAAAGCGTGTGAAAGTCTGTTGCTGGAAACAGCGCGGGTTAAAGCGTTTACAATATGTTCTTGTCCGATGAGTTGAGCAAAAATTTTTGGTCGCCCGCGTGTATAAAGGGCTTCATATGCCACGCTAAAATTTCTCCTTTTCAAAAATATTTTCGTAATTTTAGCAGTCTTTACAATTTTTATCAATGAAAAAATTTTTTGAAAGTGTTAATATATTTTATGAAGTTTACGATTAATTTTGTGAAATGAAAATGAAAAAGTTAGGGGGCTCTTCCAATGTCTTTAGAAATTGAAAGAAAATTTTTAGTGGACGCAAAAAAAGTTGTGAAACTAAAACTTACAGGCGGCGAAAGAATTTCACAAGGATACCTTTCTACTGATCCGAATAAAGTTGTAAGAGTCAGAATAAAAAAAAATAGCGGCTTTTTGACGATAAAAAGCGCAAATATTGGAATTGTGCGAAAAGAATTTGAATATGAAATCCCTGTTGAAGACGCGGAAGAAATTTTAAAATTATGTGCGCCGAATATTTTGAGCAAAGTTCGCTATAAAGTCGAATACGCCGGACACGTTTGGGAAGTTGATATTTTTGAAGGCAAAAACGCGGGCTTGATAATTGCAGAAGTTGAAATAAATTCGCTTGATGAATTTGTAAAAATTCCCGATTGGGTCGGCGAAGAAGTTTCAAATAATCCGCGCTATTTCAATTCAAATTTAGTTTTGGCAGAATAAAATTTTTATATTAAATTTAATTTTTTTATATTTAACGAACTTTTTCATTGCTCGTACTGCGTGGTTTGCAAAAGTTTCACTATTTTTGAATTTACCAACAGACCCTAGGGCGTGTTCACATTAAAGAATCAACAATCATTGAAAATAAAAATATCTAATTTATCATAACGAGTAGAAATTCTTCTGAAACGTTTGAGACGACGG
>CAJOGS010000202.1 GCA_905234045.1 uncultured Selenomonadaceae bacterium
TTAAAGCCGCACCAGTCTAGCCGATTAAGCATTTTCTATATCTTACCAACAATCTGCCGAAAATGCAATATCGAAATATTTGCGGCAGTTAGGAGGTAAGGAAGATGTCAAACAACAATTTGAAAGTCGTCGATTTGCCAAAGCGCGAGCAAAAAATCTTATCCGCCGATGATTATCGTGCGATTTCACAACTTGCTCAGAATATGGCAGTTTTAGCCGATGACGTGTTGCAAAAAGCCGCCATTGCAAAAGGCGCGGCAAATTATGCCGATTTTACCTTTTCGGAGTTCTATACGGCGAAAAAACTGCGCGATTCTGCTCAAAAAGATTTTATCAAAGCCATTGAGGAAATTCTCAATCGGTAAAAGTTGAAAATTTCATTGCGGGCGAGATGTCGGAGCGTCCATCACACTGCGCGGATTTAAATTTTTCTTGCCCGTGATGATGTTTGTCGAAGATTAAAAATGTTATGAGGTGAAATTATGAATGAAAATTTGAAAGAACTTGCAGACGAAGTTAATCGTCAAGACCCTAAAGTCGTCGTTGATAAGTATTGCAAAAAACCGAATGGCGAATACTTTTGCCCGAAATGCGGCGCGTTGGCAAATATCGCAATCAATCCGGCTACACAAAACAGCGAATTGTTTTGCAGTAAAAACAAACTTCACCATTATCACAACGTCGGTTTAGTTCTTTTCTGTGAAAGTTTATATCCCGACGTTGCCGCCGCTGTCGAAATGGCACGTAGCATTTACGGATTAAACTCAAAAGAACCCGACCACGCGCAAAAACTTGAAAACGACGCGGAAAGAAAATTTTATCAACCGAAAATTAAATTCCAAAAAAAATTTATCCCTGCTGAAATGATTCAGCTTAAACACTGGATTTTGTGGAAACTTCAACCCAAAGAAGATAACCCGCAGAAACTTGAAAAAATACCTTATTCGGCAAAAAAAGGCAAGATTTTTAAAACCGATATAACAGACAAAAAAAATTGGCTTTCGCCGATAATAGCTTATGGAGCTTACAAAGACCACGAAGATTTTGCGGGATTGGGATTTGTGCTTTCTGCTGAAGATGATATTTGTTGTGTTGACGTTGACAACTGCTTTAATGAGGACGGCACTTTAAACGACGTTGCTCAAGACGTTTTGAAAATTTGCGGCAATTCATACGCGGAAAAATCTCAAAGCGGTAACGGTATCCACGTCTTTTTTGCAGATAGCGAATTTGAAGAAAACCGCAAGGGAAAAATTGAAATTTACGGCGACAAGCGTTTTATTGCCGTCACAGGCAACCGAATAAGTGACACGTCGGAGATTGTTCGCGTCGATGGTGCTTGTAAAAAACTTACTGAAAAATATATCGGGGTAAAAACAAAACACACGGGGGAATATGCCCCTATGTGTTTTGACTACCTTGATGTTTTAGATTCCGTCGAACGCTCTGCGATAAATTATTTTCAATCGGAGAAATGCAAGCGGCAAGACCCGAGTATTTTCTACCTGTTCGGCGGCAATTATGAAGAATATTTTAAACGTCGTGAAAATTTGGGTTACGGATTTAACGACGATTCTCATTCTGTTGCTGATATGGACTTAATGCTCAAAATTTTCTTTTACGTCGGAGATTCTGCCAATGACGCGAAAACTATGGAGCGAGTTTTAAAAGTATTCAATAAATCCGCCTTAGCATTGCGCGAAAAGTGGCAGAACCGTGACGATTATAAAGCCCGTACACTTCAACAGGCTTTTAATTTTTGGGCAAGTAACGGCAAAAAGACGGCAGGGAGTAAAGCGTCAGACGATTTTGACACAGTTCCAGACGATGTATCACTCTTTGACGGATTGGAAAAAGTAAAGTCAACCGCGGGAGCAATTTTGCAGGTTATCCCTGCCGAATACCGCGCCCCGTTAAATGCTTTGCTCCGTGACAGAAACTTTTCGGAGTTTCAAGCGTTATTGCCCGAGTCCGAGAAATATTTAACGTGGCTTTCAGATGTGCTTTATCAATTTTTTGATAATCCCACTGAATTGAAGAATTTTATAGCAGATAAATTGAAAAAATGCAACGTGCCTTTTCAAGATTTCCCTGTTACGTCTGCTGATGAGAAAAAATTTGACTTCACACAACATTTTAAAATTCAGCTTGAACAATTCGCAAAACATAGCCCGAATATCAAAAAATCCCTGTTGCGGCTCGGCTACAAAGATACGAAAAATTTTCTCTATAAATCTTTCACCCATTTAGAGTGTGCCGAGATTCTCATAGATATTCAATCGGAGTTCCTGCGCTATGATGTACTGCAAGACGATTGGTATTTGTGGAGTAAAAATAAATGGTCTTGCGTCGAAACTCAAGGTAATTCAAGAATTTTCGATTTATGGACACCGATTGCGAGAAAAACCCGTGTACTTGCCGAATTTGAAAAATTTAAGCGTCATTCTGAACTTGATGACTTTGAAATTGATAACCCCGACTATAACCAAAAAGGAACGACGCACCACGAAATTTGGAAAAGTTACGCACTTGAGGCGGATCGCGCTGATAAAAAATTTAAACAGACCGTCAGTCTTGAAAATTCGCAAAATATCAATCATATTTTGACACAAGCCGCAGGATTGCCCGAAATTAAAGTTGAGACAACCGATTTTAACAAAAATAAATTTCTCTTTAACTGCGCGAATGGAACTATAGATTTTGAGCGTCGAGAGTTTTATCCCGCACGGCGTGACGATTTAATAACTCAAGCCAGTCCCGCAATTTATGACCCGTCAAAGCAGTCAAAATTATGGAACGACTTTATAACTTATGCGTTGCCCGATGACGAAACAAGAAAATGGTTGCAAAAATATTTGGGCTACTGCTTAACGGGCGACACGTCACAGCAAATTTTCTTGATGGTTTACGGCGTCGGCGGTTGCGGAAAAAGTCTAACGTTTGAGACAGTCACAAAAGCGATGGGCGACTATGCAGAATCATTCTCCCCAGATTTAATCACCGATAACAACAAGCCCAGAGACGGAAACGAGCCAAGCCCCGAACTTGCCGCTCTCAAAGATAAACGCCTTGCACTTTCTTCGGAGACTAAACGCGGGAAACTTTTTGACGAGCCGAAAATTAAAAGGTGGACGGGCGGTAACGTTTTAAGTTGTCGTAAACTTCACAAGCCCCCATTTCAGTTTGAGCCGCAATTCAAAATTATAATCGACGGCAACTATCGACTGAATATTTCTGATGTCAAAGATTCGGGATTGCAACGTCGAATAAGAATCATAAAGTTTGATAATCCGCCAGAAGTCCCTGACCAAACTTTAGCCGTCAAACTCTCCACGCCAGATAATCAAAGCGGGATTTTGAATTGGCTTATTGCGGGCTATCGGTTATTTAAGGAAGAAGGTTTACCCAGACCGGGCGACGCTGATTTCCCTGCCGCTATGCAGGAAGAATTAAACGAATTTTACAGCGTCAACGACACTATCAAAGATTTTATTTCCGATTGTGGTTACACCGAAATTGAGCCGAGTCCCCAAAACAGAATTGCCGTCAAAATTGTTTGGCTTGATTATGTCGAATGGGCTAGGGATAACAGAGTTCCAAGACTTTTACGCAATGACTTTGTTCAGTCAATTTTGCAGATGTTCAAAGGAAAAGTAAAAATAACGAGTTATCGCAATAAAGAAATGTTTGAGGGCTTAACAAAAATTTCTTCAAACTTAGATAATCTTGACGAATAGGAAAAAAATATTTTTTGCCGCTGAAAAAAATTTTTCGGCGGTTATTTTTTTTTTTTTGTTTTTCTAAAAATGTGACAATCCTTTTTCAGATTTTTTTCAAAGTGTTAGAAAATTTTGGTTGACAATTAAAGATTCTAACACTTTTTTGAGAAATTCTAACACTTTTTTGAGAAATTCTAACACTAAATTGTCAGAAAATTAAAGCACAAATGGCTACCCCTTGCGGTTTTTTAATTGTCAACTGTTAGAATG
>CAJOGS010000203.1 GCA_905234045.1 uncultured Selenomonadaceae bacterium
AATTCGACGAATAGGAGCGTTTGCTCTTTGGGCGAGCAAAGAAAAAGTACTTTAAATTAAAATAATTCAATTAAAAAGTTAAAAACAGAATCATTCAACACGCCCTAACAACTAACAAATACACCGTCCGCACTTTGCGGATTTTTGATTTTTTCAACAGCTCCTAACAATGAAAAAATACATAAAAAAATCTCTGCAATTAAAAAAATTTTAAAATCGAATTTTCAAATAATCATATCAAAAAAAACAGCCCGAAGGCTGAAAAATAATTTTTTTTTATAATTGTCAGATTGCCGCAAAACCTGTTTCAAGGTCAGCAATAATATCGTCAATATGTTCAGTACCGATAGAAAGGCGAATCGTTGCGGGGGTAATTCCTGAGCCGAGCAATTCTTCATCAGTCATTTGTGAATGAGTTGTTGACGCGGGGTGAATAACAAGCGATTTAACGTCAGCAACATTCGCAAGCAACGAGAAAACTTTTAAATTGTCAATGAATTTTTTAGCCGCGTCCGCGCCGCCTTTAATTTCAAACGTAAAAATAGAAATTCCGCCATTCGGGAAATATTTTTTGTAGAGTTTATGGTCAGGGTGATTTCCTAATGCAGGGTGATTAACCTTTGCAACTTTTGGATTTTTCGCCAAATAATCAACCACTTTCAAAGCGTTTTCGACGTGTCTTTCAACGCGCAATGATAAAGTTTCAGTACCTTGCAAGAGGAAAAACGCGCTGATCGGAGAAATAGCCGCGCCCATATCGCGCAGGAGAATTGCACGAATATAAGTAACGAACGCCGACGCGCCTAAAGCCTTGTAAAAACTTACGCCGTGATAACTGGGATTAGGTTCAACAAGCCAACTGAATTTGCCGGATTTTTCCCAGTCAAATTTTCCGCTTTCAACAATAACGCCGCCCAAAGTCGTACCGTGTCCGCCAATGAATTTTGTTGCAGAGTGTACAACAATATCTGCGCCGTATTCAAACGGGCGAATTTGATAAGGTGTTGCAAAAGTGTTATCAATCACCAAAGGAATTTTATGTTTGTGTGCAATATCGGCAACAGCTTGAATATCAATCAAATTTGCGTTCGGATTGCCGACAGATTCAATGTAAACTAATTTCGTGTTGTCTTGAATAGCTTTTTCAAAAACTTCAACGCCTTCAGCGGGATTCACGAAAGTTGTATCAATTCCGAAATCTCTGAAAGTGTGTTCAAACAGGTTGAAAGTGCCGCCGTAAATCGTAGTAGCGGCAACGATATGATCGCCTTTATGTGCAAGAGCCTCAATGGCATATGTAACAGCCGCCGCACCTGACGCCACTGCTAACGCCGCCGAGCCGCCCTCTAAAGCCGCGATTCTGCGTTCAAAAACATCTTGAGTCGGATTTGTCAAACGTCCGTAGATATTGCCCGCCGCCTTCAATGCAAAACGATCTGAAGCGTCTTGGCAATCGTGAAATACATATGAAGTTGTCTGATAAATTGGAACTGCGCGCGCATCTGTCACGGGGTCGGGCGTTTCCTGCCCTGCATGCAACTGCAATGTTTCAAATTTGTACTTGCGATTTTCACTCATTTTAAAAACCTCTTTCTTTGAAAAATTACAAGCGCATCTGCAAAAAATTCCCTCGCTGTTGCCGCGTCAAAAAAATTTCACTCAACGCCATTATAGCGGGTAGTTGCGTAGTGCGGTAGTTTGGTAGTGATGTAGTAGTTAGTTTAATGCTACCGATTAATACACTAAACCCAAAAGTTATAGTGGCAATTATAGTATTACTTTTAATTTTTGTCAAAAATCTTTGAAACGTCAATTTCATTTTTGAAGGTGTAGTAGTAACCGACTTTAAAACATTCTGCTAAAAATTTTTTATCCTCTTCGTCAGGAAGTTCTGAAATTTTATCTTTAGCTTTCAGTGAATTGTAAAATTCTCCGTCCTGCAGACAAAATTTTTGTGCCGTGTACTTTGAGTTGTTCGTAGAAATATCCTTTCCAATGGGGAAAATATGCTGTTTCCAGCTTTTTTTGTCAGAATCATTATCAGCAATTTTGATAGAGTACCTGTCCAAAAAATAAGCATTTCCCTTATAAAAACCAACAAATACCAAATTTTTATCGCGGTTAATGCGCTCCTTTGAAGACGCCGGAAGAGTCCCTTTTTCGGCAAGGAGTAATTTTAATTTCTTTTCAAAATTTTCAGCACTGCTCCAATCACTGGAGTTTTTAAATTGCTTTTCGGCAACTTTCTTTTCGACAATAATTTTGGGCAAATCGTAGGCTTGCGCCGTACCTGTAAAAAAAATCGTAGCTACTAAGACAATACCAATCAATTTTTTCATTTATTCGCTTCTTTCATATGCTACCGACTCAAAAATATGAATCGCTTGAGGGTCGTCTATTTTATTCTTTGAAACAGATTTTTCGCCAATCAGTTCAGGATTTTCAAAACGATTCCCCAAAATTTTAATACCCCATTTGTGCATTTCATAAAGCGATTGAGTAACTTTGTCTTTGCCGTACCTTACTACAAAGCAGCCGCGCACAAATTCCACAATGCCAATTTTTCCATCGTCGAAAGAAATAATATCGTCTTCGTAAATTTCTTTACCATCCTTGTCCAAAAGTCCGGTGAACTGTCCTATAGTTTCGGCTTCCACGCGATAACCTTCATAGCCATTTTCATAAACAAAAATATGCGCTTGAGGGCCAGGATCGCCATACGTCCCACGTTTTAAGTAAAAGCCGTAAATCCAAACACTGTTAGACTCGCCGTTAAATATTTGAAAAGTTTTCAAGCCGCGATACTTAATTTCACGTTCAGCCATAATAAACACCCCCTTTCAAAATTTTCAGTTAAATTTTACACTAACAAAAAAATATTTTCAAGATTAGACTTTGCGTCTTGTCAAGATAGTTGAAAGATAATTCAACTTTTCATTTTTATTTTCGTTGAGATCTGAAATAATTTTTTCGTCTTTCAAACCGCAACGACTGACAAGCACGGCATTTTCAGAAAGATTTTCATGGTTGAGAATTTCCGCCACTTCGCCGAAATTTTTATAAACTTTCATCAGTACGGCGTCATCAGAATTTTTCAGCGCGTTTGAAATTTTTTCGTTGTCAGTTGTAGCCGGAATGATTGAAAGAATTTCGTTGCCGTAAGCCACAGGATAACCGATTTTTGCGGCAATAGCCAAAAACGCGGGAACACCTGCCACAGTTTCAATTTTAACGCCGGATTTTTTCAGCAACTTAAAAATATAAATGTACGTACTGAAAAACATTGGATCTCCTAGTGTCAGAAATCCTACAGTTTTACCTTCGCGCAGGTATGAAAGAATTTCTGCAACGTTGTCTTCAAAAACTTCAGGCGAAGTTTCAAAATCCTTAACCATTGGAAAAGTTTGATAGACAATTTGAACATCTGAACGAAGGTACGGCGTGGCGATTGTCAAAGCCAAACTGTCAGATTTTTTTTCGGTTTTTGGAGCAATGATAACTTCTGAAATTTTAATGGCGTTAATTGCTTTCACAGTCAAAAGTTCAGGATCGCCGGGACCAACTCCGATACCGTAAAAAATTCCCTGCACATTTTCCATTTTGTGAAAACACCACCTTTATGCTAAAATATTTTGAAAATTTGTCTACAAGAGAATAATATCACAATTTATAAAAATTGTGAATATTAATAGCTGTTGTATTCAATATTTTTTGATTATCGTTTCAATAACCGATGAATTTAACTTTATGCTGATATACAGCGCAATTATAGAAAATTTTTCAGAGAATTGAGGTAATTTTATGCAATATTTCTTTATAATAATTTTGGTAATCGCCACGATTGTTTTTATATTCGGGACGCGCCGCGCTATGCGAATGTCGGGAAAATCTGTTGCACTTATTGAAAAATATGAAAACGATAAAAATAATCCC
>CAJOGS010000204.1 GCA_905234045.1 uncultured Selenomonadaceae bacterium
ATGTTATCAATGTCATTGAGAAGAATTTTTTCAAGCGTATTTGCGTTAATCATTTCGTAAACGATGCCGAAACTTTCGCCGACCTTTACCACGTCATAAGAAATTGCGGTACTTATTCCCGCCAAAAACGCCGCTTGACTGTTAGCGCGTTCTTTTGACACATCTTCAAAAGTCCAATTTGCATTGTAAACTTTTAAAATATTTTCGTTGTCGAGTTTGTAAACGGTGCCCGAAGTGCCGTGCCCTAGTTCAATCAAATTATCTGCAGAAAATTTTCTCAATGCTTTTTGAATGTCAATAATTTTTGTAAAGCCGCTTGTATCGAAAACTTCAAAAACCTCGCGGCTTGCCTCAATCAGTTGCAGATTTTTTTTCTTAATCTTGCTGAGTTTTAAAACTGCGCGAAGTCCCGCGCTTGAAATGTAGGTGAGTTTTTCCAGATTCAAAACAAATTTTTCATTTGGAAATTTTTTGGCAAGTTCTAAAAATTCTACGCTGATTTCATCGGCATTGTTGGTATCAATTTTGCCTTCAAGATTTATCATTAAAATATTTCCATTAAGCCGGTATTGCATAAAATCCTCCTTATGAAGTTTAGATGGCTAGATTGTCAGATTGTGATTAAAAAATTTTTAATTTAAAACTCCCTAGCCCTAACCCCTAGAGCGTGTTGAAGAATTATTTTTAATTTCTCATTGAACGTACTTTTTCTTTGTCTTGACAAAATTACTCGTCTTGCAAGTACAGCAAATGCTCGTACTCCTCGCCTTTGCAAGAAAGACGCTTTTTGTGTTTTCGTGCTTAGTCAACAAATTTAGTTTGTCAATCTTCTGCAGTTCAAATAATTATTAAACACGCACTAGAATGTCAGTAAAAAATTTTTAATTTAAAACAGATTTATTAAAAACGCCCTAGCCTCTAGAACCTAGCCCCTAACAACTACATCTGCCGCGTTTAAAATTGCTATTGCCGCGTGTTCAAATGTCAAGCCGCCTTGCAAAAATACCGTGTAAGGTTCTCTTATTGGAGCGTCGGCACTGAGTTCAATCGACGCGCCTTGTACAAATGTTCCCGCCGCCATTATAACTTGATCTTCGTAGCCGGGCATGTCCCACGCTTCAGGCGTTGCGAATGAATCAACCGGCGAATAACTTTGTATCGCACGGCAAAACGCTATTAATTTTTCTGCCGATTTTAATTCTATTGCTTGAATAATATCACTGCGCGTATCGTTTGGCAACGGACGAGTCTTGAAATTTAACGACGAAAATACACCTGCCGCAAAAATTGCCGCTTTTACCGCTTGCGCCGTGACGTGCGGAGCAAAAAATAATCCTTGATATAAAAGGCGCGGCGTTCCCAAACTTGCGCCTAATTCGTTGCCCATACCCGGCGCGGTTAATCTGTATGATGACAATTCGACGAGTTCATTTTTGCCGACAATATAACCGCCGGTAGGTGCAAGCCCGCCGCCAATATTTTTTATCAGACTGCCCGCGCAAATATCCGCGCCGACTTCCAAAGGCTCGGCAGTTTCCACAAATTCGCCGTAACAATTATCAATGAACGTTACGCAATTTGGATTTACGCTTTTTATCGTCGCGCAGATTTTTTCAATATCTGAAATTGTCAGCGGATCGCGCAGACTGTAACCTCTCGAACGCTGAATCAATGCCACTTTAGTTTTTGAAGTCACAGAATTTTTAACGGCGTCTAAATCGACTTTGCCATTTTGTAAAGCAACTTCACGATAATTGACGCCAAATTCTTTTAAACTGCCGCGCACGGGATTTTTATAACCGATAACAGTTTGCATTGTGTCGTACGGTTCACCCGTCACTGAAATTAATTCGTCATTCGGTCGTAAAATTCCAAATAAAACCGTTGCAAGTGCATGAGTGCCGCTGACAAATTGAGTCCTCACAAGCGCGGCTTCTGCTTTAAAAATTTTTGCAAAAAGTTCGTCAAGTTTTTCCCTGCCGATGTCGCCGTAAGCATAGCCGCTGGACGTTTTAAAATGTGCGTCAGAAATTTTTAATTCCCGCATCGCGTCCAAAACTTTCAGAGTATTTTTTTCAGAAATTTCATCGACGCGGCTAAAATTTTCAGCAACTTCATTTAAAATTTTTTTCTTAAGATTCAAAAGTTTTTCGTTTATCAATGTTCATACCTCTGCAAAATTATTTTAATTTCTTCATTGAAATTGTCGAAATAATAATATAAAATACTTTAAATTAGTCAAGGATTTTTTTCAAGGAAGGGTGAATTTAAAATGGCGACTAATATTAACGGCATGCTGAACAGAGCAAACCAATATTCTTATTTGTTCAATAATGCAAATATGCAGCGTCAAAATTCTATCGCATCGCTTTGGCGCAATTACGGCAATTTTCAAAACAATGCCGCAAGTAATCTTGGTGCTTTAAACGAAGTCAGACAAAACGCCGCTGCAGTTGTTGACAGCTACAACGAAGCGAAAGATACTTTTTATACCGAATTTGACAGCAATATGAGCGCGCTGAAAAAATCTGCGTCTGATGTCAAAAATTTAAAAATTGACGTGGGCGAAAATCCCATTACAAAAAATCCCGTGCTTGACAAAGACGGTAACGAAGTAAAAGACAAATACGGCGCAACTATGACGGAAAACACTTACAGCAAAGGTATGCAAAGTGCGCTTGACAGCATTAAAAGTTTGGTAGACAATTACAACGATTCTTTAAGTTTCCTCAAAAATAACAGCGCAGTTTCAGATCGTGTCGGAAGATTGGCGGCAAATTTTGGAGATACTACTTACCGCTCTTCGCTTTATGAACAAATTGGAATTTCTGTCGGCAACGACGGCACACTCTCAATCAATGAAGACAGGCTTGCTAATTCTATCGCTGAAAATCCTGACAAAGTTTCAAGAATTTTGGGCAAAGACGGACTTGCAGGAAAAGCTGAACAACACGTTGACACGGCGAACGGACAACGCAATAATCTTTTCCCAAGTGCAAAAGCCATGCTCGGCAAACAATTAGATCAAGCCGAAATTTATACCGGAAAATCAATGATTAATATGACGAATATTTCTAACGTCGGCAACCTTGTCAATATGATGTTCTGAAAGATTTTATTTAAATTGAAAATTACGGCGCGCCTTTAATTGCAATTAATTAAAGGCGCGCTTTTTAGTTTGCAACCTGTACGAAATTCTGTTATCATAGCGAAGAATTTTTTTAAGGAGAGGATTTTTTGTTAAAAGTAAGTGTAATAGGCGCGACCGGCTACGCAGGCGCGGAATTGCTTTCAATTTTACATAGACATCCGCAAGTTGAAGTTACTCATATAACTTCTGAAAGTCATACAGGCAAAAAAATTTCTGAACTTTACCCGCATTTCAACGGGATTTATAATTTGACATTGGAAAGTTTGCAAGACATTCAAACAATCGGAATAAACAGCGATTTTGTATTTATTGCTCTGCCGCACGGGCACGCAATGGACGTTGGAAAAATGCTTGAAATTTTCCCTGTCAGAATAATTGATTTAGGCGCAGATTATCGTTTCGACGACGTAGAAATTTATGAACAATGGTACGGCGTTAAACATACACACAGAAACGCAGCGAGAGTTTACGGACTTGCCGAAATTTACCGCGAAGATATTCGAACCGCAAAAATCATCGGTAATGCCGGTTGTTTTACTACGGCGTCAATTTTGGCACTTGCGCCGCTCGTTCGTCATCATTTGATTGACACAGATTCAATTATCATTGACGCGGCGTCAGGTGTCAGCGGCGCGGGCAGAAGTCCAAAACTCGGAAATCATTTTCCCGAACTCTACGACAATTTCAAGGCTTATAATGTTGCTCATCATCGCCACACGCCGGAAATTGAACAAGTTTTGGGAAATCTCGGCGGCGAAAAAATTATTTTAAATTTCACT
>CAJOGS010000205.1 GCA_905234045.1 uncultured Selenomonadaceae bacterium
TGCTTGGGCGAATTTCTAAGAATTCTTAACCAAGCGACGGTGACAAGAAAACCGGCGACGACGCAAAAGCCCGAACCGAGAAAAAAAAGCAAAAAAAAATATCACCCGCAAATGTCGTCACCTGCTTGGGCGAATTTCTAAGAATTCTTAACCAAGCGACGGTGACAAGAAAACCGGCGACGGTTAGTGGAGTTATCTCAATATCTTTTTATCTAACAGAAATTAAGATTCAAAGTAAGTTTCTTGAATCATTTGGTTAGCGGCAATAAAACGCAGAAAACTCTCGACAACTTTCAAATCTTCTTTATTTAATAGATGTTCAAAATTAAGTTTAATATCCTGACAATTCTTATCCGCAGAGTCAGCGGATTGCTGAGTCTTCTGCAAGTTGTATTGCAAATAATGAATTTCATCAAACTGAGATTTTAACTGTTGAAAAAGTTTCACCTGTATATCATTCAAAAGCTGACGTTCAGATTGATTATAAATCCGCAGATTATTCTTAGTCTCCGAGATAATGGCAGAAACATCATTTATGACAGTTCGAGAATCAACGACACCTGAAAGAAGTTCATCCAATTTCTTCTCCAAACGAGCAATACCGGAATTTAAAGTCGAAACATCTTGCTCCAACTTTTCTGTCTTATTTACCAGAATTTCAAAACGTTTTTCAAAATCAATTTTATCCATCTGTGTCATAAATCCCATCCTCGACAAAATATCTTTTTCCATAGATACCTCCTATTGTTCAGCCAAGAAAGCCAAATAACCTTGAATGATATATTTTTCAATCATACAAGGTTCGTCATCAGTTTCCAAATTCACGGCACAACCTCCCATACATTTTGGAAGGAATACGCAACGCTTGCACTCAGAACGTAAGTTATACTCAATTCGCGAAGAATTTAACTTGGAATCAAAATTATCCAGAGAGCCGACAGATTTATTCTTGTTGCCTACGAGATGTTCACAAGTATAAATGTTGCCAAAAACATCAACGGTAATAGATTTGGGATCGTTACGCATACAAGGAATAGATTTAGGCATGGAATGCATGCGATAAGCGGCATTTATCTTAGTAGGATTTTTCAAATTGGAAAAAAGATTTTTAATGAAAGAAATTTTCTCTTGTTCGGTTAAATCATTGCCTACTTCAGTGAGAAAAGCAGGATACCAAGAAATTTCAGGAACATCACCAAAATTTTTTTCAAGTAATTCAATCAGGTCAAAAATTTCAGTCATATTCTCACGGTCGATATTTAATCTGATGTGAACAGTAATTCCGGCATTGGCAACGATAGAAATTTTTTTCAAAATGCGATTGAAAATACCGGCACGTTGATTAACGTAGGCTTTTCTTTTTTCATAGGTTTCAGCAGTACCGTCAAGAGTAATTTGAACGTCATGAACATTCCAACGCTTAAATTTTTCAGTGACGAGTTTTTTGGTTATCAAACTGCCATTGGTGATAATGTAGGAAGAAAAATTTATTCCCGAACTCGAAAGCGACTCAGTTAAATCATCAAAGGCTTTTATGTTTAACAGAGGTTCACCGCCAAAAGCAGTTATCGCCAACATATCCTTTTCGCGCAGATGAGATTTAATAAATTTTATCAGCAAATCAGTTTGAAGTTGAGATAAATCATGATGACGAACACCTTTTTCATAGCAATAATAGCAACGAGCATTGCATTTTAAAGTTGTGGTGATATTGAAAGAAAGATAAGGCTTGTCAATTTTACGTTGCATCTTAGCCCAGCGTTCGTAGAGTTTCAATTCATTCAAATCTTTTTCTACCAGCAGACCTTCAGAAAAAAATTTCTTCGTTAAATCTTTACCACAAAATTTTTTGCCGAGAAGTTTTTCATACTCAGAATTAGTCAAGCGAGCCAAAGTATTATAGAGCGTGTTATAAACGAGCCAATTATTTTTAGTAGGTTGATAATAATTGAACTGCGAAGGCTTGAAAAAATATGCAGAAACTTTTTTACGCTGAAGAGCATGCAAAGTTTCGATAACTTTTTCATTGCCGGAAATGAGAATATCCATAACTTATACCGCAACTTTCAATTCATCACTCATAATGTCGGCAATGGTGACTCTGTACATGCAATCAATTTGTTTTTGAGCAAGAGCGGAATCCTGCTGTTCTTTCAATTTTTCAGCGTCATTGTAACTTTGCAGAGCCTCTTGCATGGAAGAATCAACTTCTTGCAAGCGAGTGCGAATTTCAGTATCGACCATAGCAAATTGCTTGGCGATAACTTCTTCAATTTTTCCTACAAGGTCAAGCACAGCCTGTTTGTGAACACGAGCATAAAAATCATCAAAATTTTTACTGCGCTTTTTATCATTGTGTTCCGCAAGAATAAGCGAAAGTTCGCTGTCGGTAAGAATTAACCTGTCATTAAGACGGTCGCCGATAAAATTGGAAACTTCATTTCGCAGTTTGTCAATTTCCTGTTCGATAACGTCCATTTTGATATTCAATTTCTTACCGCCGTAAGTGCCGGAATTGATTTTTTTCAAATGCTGAATAAATTCCGACATATACTGATTGATACTACTGAAAGCCTCATCGCCAATTTTTTTACCTTCCTCATTGGCACGACTTTTCATGGCAGCCAATTCATCAGCAATTTTTTTGGAATGGTCAACAGTCTTTTTTTCTCGCGGATGATAACTGCAACTTGAACCTCTGTCACTGCAGAAATCCATAATGCAACAGAAACCGCAATCCATAACGCAACAGTCGCCGATACAACAACCCATAAACAAATCACGCTCCTATTTTAAAATTGATTATTCTATAGCGATAGAATAATTTGTCACTGTAATTTTCGCAACAATGCTTGAGTTTTCAACTCAGATTTATGTTCTCTTCCATAGAGCCCCGATATAATTTTTCCTCGCTGAATATTTTTAGTTGCCACTGATTTTGACATCAACATAACAAAGTCATCAACTTCAACGTTATCGACAACGCCGGATTGAGCCAAAATTTTAACGTGCGAACCGATTTTTGCTCTGCTTGCAATTCCTGACTGACAAACTATATGAGAATCAGAGCCGATTTTTACATCATGAGCGATGACAACTAAATTTCCGATTAAAGTTCTTTCACCTATAAGAGTATCTGATAAAGTTCCGCGCTGAACGATTGAATTGTATCCGACTTGAACACCGTCATGTAAAATCGTGCGACCGATACCGAAAAAACAGTTTGCTTGCTCGTCTTCATCGTAGTGCAAAAAACTTTTCGCACCGATTCTTGCCCCCGAATGAATCACACAATTATTTTTTATAATAGTACCACTATCGATAGAAACATTCGATTCAATCAAACAATTTTCGCCAATCTCTACATCATCGCCGATTGTGACAAACGGTTCAATAATTGTTCCTGCCCCGACTTTAAAATTTTTTCCGCACATGAAATTATTTTTCTGCTTATACTTCGGAGGAAGATTAAAATTTTGTCGAAGACCCGACTTAACAAAAAAATCAGCAATTTTAGCCAACGCAGAAATAATTTCGCCGTAATTGCAGTAGACAAAAATTTTATCGGAAAAATTTATTCGCGGTTCAGTCAAAATAACTTTCGCTTTGGTAATAGAAATATCTTTGTCGGAGAATGCAACAGCCAAACCATTTTCATCAGCCTCATCAGCATAGGCAATATTTTTAATTTCAAAATTTTTATCGCCGACTATCGACACATCAATTTTTTCGGCAAGGTCGAATAATTTCATCTCCACCAGCCTTTGAATCTGTCAGCCAATCTGTGAAGATTAGATTTTTGAGATTTTTCTTTCGGGCGAGTGTAAGCAGGATTAACTTTCAACCTGAGCCTACTGCAAATATCTTCCATTTGTCGAGCAGTTTTAGTTTCAACTTGGTCGATAATAGCGTTGAGTTGTTCAGAAA
>CAJOGS010000206.1 GCA_905234045.1 uncultured Selenomonadaceae bacterium
GACATAAACGCCACATCTTAACTGATACTTTAGGCTGTTTGCTGGCTGTCAAAGTACATCGAGCCAATTTACACGACACAAAAGCCGGTATTTTTCCTAATGTTAAAGCTTTTCGCTATTACCCGACGAGTGCAGACGCAGGCTATCGAAAAACTTTTGTTGCAAATTTGGAAACTGTTTTGGGGTTGAATGTTGATATTTCACCAAAAATAAAGTCAGTTGGATTTCACGTTATACCAAAACGTTGGGAAGTGGAAAGAACCTTTGCTTGGTTCGGCAATTCTCGGCACCTTGATAAAGATTTGGAGAAAACAATTTCTTCGCAAGAGGCTATGATTAAAATCTCACATATTCACACCCTTCTTAAACGCTTGTGAATACAGCTTCTAACAAATAAACTTCTATTTTGAAATATAACCGTATTTTTTTTCAAATTTCTCAAGAAAAATTTTTATCTGATGAATAATTTGAAACAATGTTTTCATTATCTGTTGAATCTTCAATTTTTCCGACCGAATAATTTTTGTCTGCAACTTCGGAAATTTCATTAATTCCAATTTCATCAGTCATAAAATTATTATCGTACAAAATTTCAAATGCCCTTGAATAAATTTTCTCGCCGTCATCTTTGCCGTTGCTTACGATTATTTCTTTATCCTTTGCATTTCTAACCGTCAAAATGCCGCTGTCCATTGTGAAAATAACATTCTGCCATTTGTACTCTACATTTTTAATTTCTTCGCTTGCTATGATTGTATCTTGTCCCGCCGTGTAATCTGTAATAACGTCGTCGCCGCTTTCATAAATGAACATATCAGCCCCCGCGCCGCTTTTAATCGAGTTGTTTAAATCGTTGCCGTTAATGATTATTGACGACTTAACCGCGCCCGCATTTACTTTTGTAACCGTCGGCAGATAATCTTCCAAATTAATTGCATAATTTGTAAATTTGCTTGATGCGGTTAAAACCGTGCGTTTTGTATCGTAAGCTAAACCTGTTTCAAGTTTTTTATATGAAACATCGGCGTAGAAAATTAAATCGCTTGTATTACCGTCTTTGTCAGAAAAAGTAACGGCTTTATTTTTTGCGCTTTTTATTGTCAAAGTACCGTTTTCAGTTGTCAAAATGACGTTGGAACCTTTAAACGTACTGCTTGTTATTTCACTCGGATTTAAACTGATTTTATCTTTGCCGACAGTGTAATCAGTGATGAAATCGTTGCCGCCTTCAAAAATGAAAACCTCGTTACCTGCGCCGCCGAAAATTTCATCATTGCCTTGTCCGCCCAAAATTGTATCGTTTCCTTCTGCGCCTGAAAAAATATCGTTGCCCTTGCCGCCTTTTATGGAATTTGCGGAAGTATTGGCGATAACTTCAATGTCTTTTGTAAGTTTGTAAGCATCAATTTTTGTTACTTCAATTTCATAATTTGTTAAATCTAACTTACTGTCTGAAAAATTCTTGTCGAAAGTCAAAACAGAATTTTTGATTGAATAGCCCGCCGCCGCCGTAATTTTTGTATCTTTGTTTACCGAAATTTTCCTTTTCGTCGTGTCCAAAGTTAAGGAACCTTCAATATTTACGATATCGTTGAAAGTTTCGTTTTCGTCTTGCGTTACCGTCAAAAGTACCGAATTATTTCCTTTTTTTGTAAAGTCGGCAGTAATTTTTCCGCCGTCAATTTTTGCATTAAGCATAACATTTTTACCGGCGGTTTGCGCGTAAACAGTTTTTTTGTCGTCTTTCAGCTGTATAAAAGTTTCGTAACCGCTATTGTTGCTTGAATCGCTGATGAGTGACAAATTCGGATTTTTATCGTTGTAGGTAATACAACCGCCAAAAGTAATTTCGCCGTTAAAAGTTTCTGTCCCGTCAGGTAGAGAAATATTGAGGTCGAAATTAGCCGCGTCGCCGTCAATTTTGAAATAGAACATTCCCTTTGTATCACGCCAAAAATAAGCGGCGGTGTCGGTTTAAAAGCGCGTATTGACGATAAAATATTTACTTCCCTTGCAGTAGGTTTTCCGCTCAAACGTGAAATTAATTTAGAGGAACAATCAAAAGCGCGTGTGCATTTTTCTTTGACAGGAAAATTTTAAAATAATTTGCGTTATTTTAACGAAATTCGCACCGTGAAAGCCCAATGATTTATGAAACATTTGAATAAAATAAACCACGCTGATAATATTTCAGTCTTTGAGACATAATTTAATATTTTTTCCGCTGACAAAAAATAATTTTATTTGCAAAAAATATTTGGGAGAAAAAAATGTTAATACTAAAAAAATATTGCTTATGTATGTTATTAATTTTTGTATTTTTATTGACGGCGCAAAATGTTTTTGCCGCCGAAAATTCAGTTATTACGGGAGACGCTCAAACAGAAAAATATTTGCCAATGCTATCAAATAAGCGTGTGGCTATTTTTTGCAACCATACAGCAAAAATTGGCAAGGAACATCTTTTAGACGTACTTTTAAAATCCGGGCAAAAAGTAACCGCCCTGTTTTCGCCTGAACACGGAATCAGAGGAAATCTTCCGGCGGGGGACTCCGTAGACAGCGGCAAGGATTCAAAAACGGGTATTCCAATTTTGTCTCTGTATACCGGAAAAATAGTTATGCCTTCTGCGGAAGATATGGCAAAATTCGACGTGCTTGTTATTGATATTCAAGATGTCGGCTTGAGGTATTACACCTACTATATAACCGTCTGCGATCTGATTGAAGTTTGCGCGGCTTATGACAAGGAAATTATTTTGTTGGACAGACCGAATCCAAACGGACATTATGTAGACGGTGCAATTTTGGATATGAATTTAAAAAGCCATATCGGACGCCTTCCCATTCCTACGGTTCACGGTATGACATTGGGCGAACTTATTAACATGGCGATTGGCGAAGGCTGGTTAAATCTTCAAAATAAGCCGAAACTTACGGTAATTCCCTGCCTGAATTATACGCATCAAACGCCGTATAAATTGCCTGTTCCGCCTTCTCCAAATCTGCCGAATATGAAAGCGGTTTATCTTTATCCTTCACTTTGTCCTTTTGAAGGTACAGAAATAAGCGTAGGGCGCGGGACGCGGCATCCTTTTCAATGTTTTGGAGCTCCTGCACTAAAAAAATATTATCGCTACAAATTCACTCCAAAAAGTCTTAAAATTGCTCCCGCGCCGCCGTTTTTGGGTGAAGTCTGCTACGGTGTAGATTTTCATCACGAAAAAGAAATTAATTTGCGGGAAAAAGGTATGGATTTATCGCATGTGGTAGAGGCTTATAAATTTTTCCAAAAGCAGGGACTCGGCGACAAATTTTTTTTGAAATTTAAATCAAATGACGGCAAAGCAATAAAAGTTTTTGATATTTTAATGGGGCAAACGTACATTAGGGAAGCAATTATTGCCGGAAAAAGTGCCGAAGAAATTCGCACAATGTGGCAGGAAGATATAAAGGTTTTTAAGGAACAGCGGAGAAAATACCTTTTGTATGCGGAATGATAAATTGCACAATATTTAATTTTTTTTCAAGGAGTGAAGAATATGAAAAAATTTTTATCGGCAAGAAAGAAAAAAGCAATAATATCAGCAGTAGCGGCGGGAATTTGTTTCAGCGGCGGCAATGCTAAGGCAGTTGAGCAAGTCAATATTGATTGGAACGGCAAAAATATTTTCAATGTAAAATATTACGGCGCGAGCGACTACAACGCAACAAGAGCAATTCCTTTTAAAGGAAATGGTACTACAGCTCTCAATTATGATTTATCAAGCGACCTTAAAAGCGGCTTGAATAAGGCTTTCAAATGGTGGGCAGAAATTTTAGGACCCGGCGCAAATATTTCTCAACCTGCGCAATATTTTGTCGGAACTAATCGGCGCGACAGCTTACCAATCCAAATACAATTTTTCAGACATTTTCCAGAGCGGGCAAATTGTTCCGCAATTTAATGATATTGATGACCTTGAGAATATCGACGAAAATACCGGTTTTGCATTTGGACAAATTATTATCGGGCAATATTTATCGCCTGATACATCAAATAACGGCAATTACGGTTGGATTAATACAGCGTATTATGCAAGTCCAACTCCTGAACTGATTATTGGAAATGATATTTCTGCTGTTATGTACCATGAAATCGGTCACAGTTTGGGAATAAGTTCAGGAGCAGAAGCATTGCCCAGTAAAAATTATAAGCTCAGAGCTTTTAAAGATTTTACTAAATTTGCCGCACATCTTTATAATCAAGATGGAGAACAAGCAGAGCAGAATTCTTTTATTTTACCATCTGAAGACGATCTGCCTTACTTAAAGCAATTTATGTTATCAAATGGCGGTACTGAAGAAGATTTTAATTCTCAACCTATTTTTTATGTAAACAACACAACAGAGGCCAGAAAATCAGAAAAAATTTATTTATATTTTGCTGGCGATAATGTTACTGAAGCGTTGGACGGAAAAACTTTTACACGCGGCGACGGTCAACAAATCAGCGGTATTCCGGTAAATTTATGGGAAAACGGTGCACCTGACTTTAGTCATATCGAATTGGAAAGAAGTATGATGAGCCACCAAAATTACAGAAGTTATGTAAATTTTATGGAGGCAGAATTGGCGGCTCTGCAAGATATTGGCTACAACATTGACAGAAGAAATTTTTATGGACGTTCGATTTATAACGACGGCTTAACTTTGACAAATTATCAAGGATTTTCTGCACGCGAAAATGGCGAATATGTTGACGGCTACAATAATTCAACTTTCGGAATAGGTTTGCATGTTTATGGCTCGAACAACAACATCACGCAAGCAGGAAATATTTTTTCAAACGGCGCAGGCGCGGTCGGTGTTCGCGTTGACGGCGTGAATAATACAATCACTGTTGCAAAAGATACAGAAATTCATGCGGACGGCGGTTACAGCGACGGCGTTTTAATTGCTTACGGAAAAAATCACAATGTGAATATTGACGGAACAGTTACAGCGACAGGTGAAAGCGGAAATGCTTTGAGTTTTAATTTCGGTTCAAATTCTCTCGGCTCAAACTTTGAATATCGCGGTTCTTTTATGAGATATATAAGAGGTACTTTAAATAATGAAGTTGTAGTGGCTAAAAATCTTGGTTTTAATGAATTTAATCACCCAAATGATGTGTGGAGTTTTTCAGATAAAGAAAACGGCGATTTAAACGCTCCAATGGTCAACACTGTAAATATTTCGGGAAAACTTATTGCAAATCCCGACAATTACGGCAAGGCAATCTATATTGATATGACTTCATTTGTTGACACGATTAACATAAATGACGGCGCAGAAATTACCGGCAGTATATGGTCACAATGGAAACATTTCAGTCCTTATATTGGATTTTATGATAATGAAACGCCTTATGAATCAGGTGTAAAAGGCTCTGACGGCAATATTCTGACAGATAAAAACGGAAATCCATATACCTATACCATTGAAGGCTTGAAAATTCAATACAACGGTGGTCAATATCTTTACACAAAATATATTCCCGATCTTGTGACAAAATTAAATTTCAACAACTCCATGACTTATGACGGCGATATTTTTGGCTGGGACAATATTAAAATGAACGTCAACGGAAATTTAATTTACGGCGGCGCGGCTGATGTTGTAAATGTCAATGTTGCGAACGGCGCAAAACTTTTTGGCGGAACTTTTACGGTTAATGATATGACTGCAAAAATGGCTGAAGGTTTTTCCGATGATACGACAGGAAAATTTTTCAATCACGGCACAATCAGCGGCTTGACGATTAACGGCAATTTAGTTTCTGACGGGATTTTGAGCGACGAAGCGGGCGTTATCAATGTCAACGGCGCGGCGAATGTTGAAGGCTCCACTGCTACGGCTAAAAATTTATTGCCGAATGAAACTAAAAATATTTTGACGGCAACAAACGGCGTTACAGGCAATTTAAAAAATTCTCAAACGCCGACAGAAATTTCTGGCTTGTTGAGTGAAACAAGCAACGTTGAAAATAATTCTGTGGTTGTTACGGCGCACGCCTCAAACAATATCGGCGTTTTAAATTCCGAACAGTCGCAAGCCTTTTTCGCTTTAGATAATATGTCAACAGCCTTGAGAAATGATTTCAGAAAAGCGCAACTTTTGCCGGTTTATATGTTGGACAGTGCGAACGCGGGCGCGGCTCTTTCTCAAATCGGAAATTCTGACGCCGCGCAAAATATTTCTCTCATTCAACAAAACAGCGTAGCAAACAAAGTTATTTCTGACAGATTGACGACGGCTTTTTCTACCGAGACTGTTAATTTTAATGTCGGCGGAAATAATTTTGCAGACGGCGATAACGGCGTTGTAATGGGCGTAAATGCAGATTATCCCGCGTCAGTCGATAACAATTTCTGGATTAAATTTACAAAAAATTGGGGCGACTTGAAAGGCGGCGCAAAATATCACGGCTCGGCAATCAGCGGCGGTTATGACAGAGCTTTTGGCGAAAATTTGCGCGGCGGTATTTTCATCAGCTACAATACAAGTAATTTGGGCGCAAAACTTTCAAACGACGATATTAAAGACACGCGCGCCGGAATTTATTTGGGCTATCACAAAGACACCGACGACGCTTTCATTTACATTGACGGCGGCAAGGCAAAAAATAAATTTAATCGTGCGTTGCCGACTTTGAATCTTGCCGCAAATGCAAATTACGACAGCAAAATTTTTGAAATCGGCGGCGAATACAAGAGAAATTTGACGCCTGAAAAATCAATGGCAATTTCGCCGTTCATCAATCTGCAGTACTCACATTTGAAACAGGACGCCTACAACGAAACGGGCGCGGGTATTTTTAATCAGTACGTTAATTCTGAATCCAATAATTATTTTGCGGGAACTTTGGGCGTAGAATTTAAGCGCGTTTTGGAAAAAGGAAATTACGCGGCAAGAATCGGCGTTAAGCACGCTTTCAGCGGCGCAAATCCCAAATTAAATTTCAGATACGAAGGCGACGGCTATAATTATTACACGCTGAAAAATAATCAAAACAAGACGCACTTTATTTTGACATTGAGCGGGGAAAATGAATTTGCGCACGGCTGGATTTTGGGCGGAGATTTAGGTTTTCAAAAAGGCAGTCACGATAAAGATTTAAGCGCGTCCGTTATCCTAAGAAAAGTTTGGTAAATTTACTTGATTAAAATTAAATGTGTCGGCTTTGTCCTATTTTCCGCACGTTCGGTAAAATATTTGTTCGCATGATTCAAAAAATCGGAATATTTGACACAATAAAAAAAAGCAGACTGAGAACAGAAAACTAAGATGCCGTCAAGGATGACGGCTCACATATTCGCCGCGCACAGGTACCGCACTTGCGCGACTAGCTTTTTCTTGCAAAGGCGGCGTGCATTTTGACAAGACAAAGAAAAGTAAATTAAAAAATCTAGGTGCTGTTGGTAAAATCAGTAGAAATAGAAAACATAAGCAATTCTTTGATACAATAAGTTTGAAAAAGCTTGAAAGGATTGCTTATGTCAAACAA
>CAJOGS010000207.1 GCA_905234045.1 uncultured Selenomonadaceae bacterium
ATAGGAAACGGCGGTCAAGGACGACCGCCGCCGCCATTGATTAGCTAAAGAGCATGCCTTGCTGCGCAAGCCACGCAGGATTGAATCTCTGGCGGAAAAAACGTCCTTTCTTTTGGTACTTTTCAACTAAAGAGCACGCTTGCTACGCAACCGCGCATGACGAGCAAAGAAAAGTACATTTAAAAATAAAAAGATTTTCATCAAGAAAGCGTTAAAAGACACTAAAAAAAATTTAAAAAACGAATTATTCAACAGACTCTAGCAAAGAAAAGTAAGTTCAGTATAAATAAATTCTTCAAAAAATTTTCAAAATAGATTTCTTCAACACGCACTAATAATTAAATCGAAATTATTAAAATCTTAAAAAGGCGGTTTTTTTTAATGAAATGGACATATTTATTTATCGCAGGATTTTTTGAAATATTTTGGGCGGTAGGATTAAAATTTTCGCAAGGTTTTTCAAAAATTCTACCGAGCATTTTCACAGTTATCGGAATGTTATCAAGTTTTTACTTTTTATCATTGGCGTTGAGGAAATTGCCGCTGTCAATCGCCTATGCAATTTGGACGGGCATTGGCATAGTCGGCACGTTTTTATTTGGCGTTTTCTATTTCGGAGAATCCATCAGCATTGCAAAAATCATTTGCGTTATAATGATAATCGGCGGTATTGCAGGCTTGAGAATTTTGAATTAAAAAAATTTTTCTATCGACAAATTAAAAACTTGTGATACAATAAGTTAAATGAAAATTTGGAGGTTTTAATTATGAAATATATTTGTAACGTCTGCGGTTACGAATACGATGAAGAATTAGGCGATCCTGATAACGACATTGAACCGGGTACAAAATGGGAAGATCTGCCTGAAGATTTTGTTTGCCCGCTTTGTGGCGTTGGTAAAGAAGATTTCACTGCTGAAGAGTAATTTTCAGCTTGAATTTATATTTTGAGGAGGAATTTTTAATATGAAAATCACAGTAGTTGGTGCAGGTAATGTTGGCGCAACAGTAGCTAATGTTTTGGCTACAAAAGGTTTTGCGAGTGAAGTCGTTCTTATCGACATTAAAGAAGGCTTGTCCGAAGGTAAAGCAATGGACATTATGCAAACTTCCCACATGCTCAACTTCGACACCACCGTTAAAGGCGTAACAAATAACTATGAAGCAACGGCAGGCTCTCAAGTTGTTGTTATTACTTCCGGTATTCCTCGCAAACCCGGCATGAGCCGTGAAGACCTTATCGGCACTAACGCAAAAATCGTTAAGAGTGTTGTTGATCAAATTCTCAAATATTCACCTGACGCAATTTTGATTATCGTTTCCAATCCTATGGACGCAATGACTTATTTGACGTTGAAAGATTCCAAACTTCCGCGCAACCGCGTTATCGGTCAAGGCGGTATGCTTGACAGCAGCAGATTCAGATATTACCTTGCAGAGGCTCTTAACGAAGCCGGTATTCCTGCAACTCCTACCGATATTGACGGTATGGTTGTCGGCGGTCACAGCGATAAAACTATGGTACCGCTTGCAAGCATTGCAACCTACAAAGGTATTCCTGTAACTCAACTTTTGAGCAAAGAAGCTATTGATAAAGCAGTTGAAGCTACAAAAGTTGGCGGCGCAACTTGCACAAAACTTTTGGGCACTTCAGCTTGGTATGCACCGGGCGCAGCTGCAGCGGCTCTTGTTGAAGCTATCGCACTCGACGCTAAAAAATTAATTCCTTGCTGCGTATATCTTGACGGCGAATATGGCGAAAAAGACCTTTGCATTGGCGTTCCTGTCATTCTCGGCAAAAACGGCTGTGAAAAGATTGTTGAAGTTCAATTCTCTGAAGAAGAAAAAGTTAAATTTGCTGAAAGCGTAGCGGCGGCACGCGATACCAATTCAAAAATCGGTGACGCTCTTAAGTAGTTTTCAGATGGCTAGATGGCTAGATGGTCAGTACTGACAATCTGAAAAACTGACAATCTGACCATCTGATAATCTGGCAATCTGACTAACTGATCATCTAAAATAAACTCTGCCGTAACTGCGGCGGAGTTTATTTTTTTAGCCGAAATGTTCGATATATATTGTGAAAGGAGATGTAAAAAATGGTAGAAAGAATCGAAAGAATCGCCCGCGTAAAGCCAATAGATTATGACGTTGGACGCCGTGACAATCATCAACAACGCGAAGATAAAAACGGCTCTTTCTTAAGCGAATTGCGGCGCGTTATAAATAAAAAAAATAAGCCGTCAGAAATTCCCGAAGCATACAATTTGGATTTGAGCGGCGAAACAACAGGATTATTTTATTACGGGCATTTAGATTTAAATGCACTTTTGCGGTAGGAGTGATTAGATGTCGGAAGATGAAAAAAATATGCGGCTTGCACTGAAAGAGGCGTTGCAAGCGTATGAAGAAGGCGAAGTTCCAATAGGTGCCGTTCTTGTGGAAAACGAGAGCGGCATTTTAGTTTGCAATCACAATCGAATTGAACAATTGCAAGACGCAACGGCACACGCAGAAATATTAGTCCTGCGCGAGGCGTCGGAAAAATTGCGGCGTCGAAGATTAAAAAACTGTACGCTTTATGTTACGGTTGAACCGTGTGCAATGTGCGCGGGCGCGTTAGTTTTAAGCCGCGTTGAAAGATTGGTATATGGCGCGGTTGATTCAAAATTTGGCGCGGCAGAATCAATTTTCAATGTTGTAAATAATCCCGCGCTAAATCATCAGCTGAAAGTTACAGCCGGAATTTTGGAAAATGACTGCCTTGCACTGATGAAAAAATTTTTTTATGAACAACGTTTAAAAATATAAAAAATTCCCTCCGACTTTTGTCGAAGGGATTTTTTGTCAGTAACAAATTTTTATCTGATAACTTTTGTACCGTTTTCATCATCAAAATTTTCCAAAAATCTTCACGAGAAATTTGATTTCCGTTTTTATCGGTATAAATATTTCCGTGCAATAATCCGCCGTTATCTTTGTAGCCGCTGTAGCCCATTTTGTGAAGGAGATCACGAACCGGCGCAGAGTGAAGTGCATCGTCCCCATCCAAAAGTCCGCGTTTGTAAAGTTCGTTACCATCTGCAAAAGTTTCAAGTCTGGTGCCGCCCGCAACTTGTTCCAATTCCTCATCGCTCAATTTTTCGAGTTCGTCATTAATTTTTTTTCAAATTCTCTGCACGTGTTGCCATTTTTAAATTTTCTGAATCGGCATTAACTTTTTTCAAATTTTCATCTGTCATTTTAAAAACTTCCTTTCAAAAATTTTTCCTGTCGAATATAAGTAAACCATAAGCATGCTTGTTGGATAAATTTCCGCCTGCGATTTTTTCAAGTTCTTCATCGCTCAACTTTTCGAGTTCGTCATTAATTTTTTTCAAATTCTCTTCACGTGTTGTCATTTTTAAATTTTCTGAATCAGAATTAACTTTTTTCAAATTTTCATCAGCCATTTTTAAAACTTCCTTTCAAAAATTTATCCTGCCGAACCTTGTTAAAATCTAATTCTTGATTTCTGAAGATGTTGAAACTTGGGGAGACTGAAAAACAATAATATTCATACCGCCTGCAATTTCTTCAAGTTCTTCATCGCTCAATTTTTCGAGTTCGTCATTAATTTTTTTTAAATTTTCTGCGCGTGTTGCCATTTTTAAATTTGCTGAATCAGCATTAACTTTTTTCAAATTTTCATCAGCCATTTTTAAAACTTCCTTTCAAATTTTCTTTCTGTTAAATTATATGCACGAATTTTAATTTTATGACAAAATTTTTAATAAATCACACTACGATAACTTTCAAATGTTTGATATAAAATCTGTAGGCGATTATCAAAAATACCATTG
>CAJOGS010000208.1:0-5514 GCA_905234045.1 uncultured Selenomonadaceae bacterium
TGTCAGTCAACGGCGACGAAATTGCAATCGACAAAGCAGACGATGAAAGCGAAGTTCCTGTAACCATTTCCGGCGCAGAAGACGGCAGCGGCGTTGATGCAGTAAGCGGACTTGAAAGCGGCGACAGCGTAAGCGGCGACCTTGAAGGCGTCGATGTTGCAATGCCGGGTGCTGAAGGCGATACACCTTCCAGCTTGACAGTTGACGGCAACGCATTTGAATTGGCAGGCGACGAAACCGGCGCAACAATTACACCTGCTGAAGGCGACGAACCTACTTCAATCAACGGTCTTGCAGATAACTCTTCACTTACAGTCGGCGAAGACGGCGAATACGAAATCACCAACGAACACGGCGATACCGAAAAAGTCTCACTTGAGGCGGGCGACGTTGTAACTGTTGATAAAGACGGTGCTATCGGCAAGTACGATGAAGATAACTTCAATATCGGAAATGATTCCACAACTGAAGAAATTCTCGAACAAATTGCAGAAAATCCGACACTCAGTGCAAACTACGATACAGCTGCAGGTGCACAAGGCTTTGAAACTGAATGGGATCCTGAAGGCGATGAAACCGCTTACGAACTCAAAGAAGACGGCGATTATGTATCAGAATCCGGCAGAAAGAGAATCGATCTTACAGGCGAAGGCGAACAAAATGTTTCACTCCCGAGCAATGAAGGCGATAACATTGTAGTCGTTGACGAAAAAGCTAAAGGCGAAAAAGAAATCACACTTGGCGACAAGGGCGACAATGTAGTTGTAGAAGATACAGAAGCTGAAGTAACCGTCAACGCAGGTAAAGGCAACGATGAAATTGTTGCTAAAGCTGATACAACCGTTAAGACAAATGACGAAGGCAAGACCAAAGTTACACCTCTTAACGGCGCAGAAATCACACTTGAAGATTACGACAACAAAGACTACGAAAACGGCACCGGCGTTCAAACTTCAATCGGAGATATTGAAAAAGCTATCAGAAACGGTTCACTCGAATTGGGCGAAGACGGCGACGGCAATATGGTTGCAACCATTGACGGCGAAGGCTCAGTCAACTTCGGTTCTGAAACAGGCGTTGTAATGGCTAACTTCTACGACAAAGAAGACGGCAATAAAGAAACCAAAGACAATGCTCAACCTACTAAAGTCGGATTCACCGGCAACAACGGCGGCGAAGTCAATACCACTAAAGAAGCTGCAAATGCAGATATTGCTGTAGTCGGTAACTACTCAGCAGATCCTGAAAATAAACCGGCAGACAAAGAAGGCGGCAAACTCTACGGCGGCAACGCTAATGAATCAGTATTTGCAGGTGCGGGCGATTCAATCAACGCAGGCGGCGGAGATAACACCATTATCTTGACTGATCCTGAATCACGTGAAAAAGCTGAACAAGGTGCATTGATTGTTTCCGATACTAAGGGCGGCACAAACAACGTTAAAGGCTTTAACTACGGTACAGGCGCGGCTGATGATACATTGAATACAGGCGCGTTGGTATTTGAAAATACTTCAGTTGACGACGAAGGCAACGTTACATTGAACCTCTCAGACGGCGGTAAAGTAACCCTCAACGGTGCTGAAGGTAAGACGGTACAATTCCAGAACGACTACACCAACGGCAAACCTATCAATGCTCAAATGGGCAAAGATACACTCGGTATCAATGATGAAGCTGATTACTACATTGCAGCAGGTGAAGATGCTACAGTCACAGTCGGCGAAGATTACACAGCACCTACCGCAAATATTGACCTTAACGATCACAGATTCGACGATGAAAATACTCTCAGCTTCTACGGCGATATTAAAGACGTTGACGCAAGCAAGTTCGATGGACCTGCAACTATCAAAGGTAACGACAAGGGCAACGAACTTACCGCAAGCAGCGTAGGCTCTTACCTCGACGGCGGCGCGGGTGATGATACACTCAACGGCGGCGAAGGCGCAGATACATTGGTTGCAGGTGACGGCAACGACGTTATCACAGGCGTTGATGAAAATGACACCATTGACATTGGCGACGCAGCTATTGCAAGCCTGTCAGTCAATGAAGACGGCGACATTGTATTTAACCTTGACAACGGCAACACCGTAACACTTAAAGATCCTAAGACAAGCGACGTCCAAGTTTCCAACCAATACACAACCAACGGACCTGCACAAATTGCTCTCGGTACAGATACAGTTGAAATTACCGACAATTCAGACCACATTGCGGCATCCGGCGAAAATGCTACAGTTTCAGTCGGCGAAGGTTACACCGGCGAAGGAGTCTTCGACCTTAACGAAAAAGACTTCAACAACCACAGCGTCCCGAGCTTCTACGGCGATATTCAAGCACTCGATGCAAGCGCATTTGAAGGACCTGCTACAATCACAGGTAACGACAAAGGCAATATCCTCACTGCAAGCAAGGGCGGTTCCACAATGGACGGCGGCGTAGGCGACGATACACTCATCGGCGCAACCGGTGCGGCAGATGAATTTGTTGCAGGTAACGGCAACGATCTTATTCAAAACTTTGAAGCTGACAAAGATAAAGTTAAATTCTCCGGCGTTTTGGATACAGTAGCTGTTGAAGGCGAAGACGTAATCCTCACAATGGGCGACAACAAAGTCACTGTTGAAGGCGTTGCAGGTCAAACATTCAAGTTTGAAAACGAATACACCGACGGCGAAATCAACATGACAGTCGGCGAAGACGAAGTTAAAGTCGGCGACAACGGTTACTACATTGCAACCGGCGAAAAAGCAAAAGTTGATCTCTCCGGCTACACCGGCGGCAACGATCCTGTAAAAGCTGCTCTCTCCGACGGACACTACGACACCAACAAAGACGGTCTCAGCTTCTACGGCGATATTAAAGAACTTGACGCAAGCGGTTACACCAAAGCTGCTCAACTTGAAGGCAACAACAGCGATAACATTATTACCGCAGGCTCCGGCAACAGCACGCTGTGGGGCGGCGACGGCGGCGACGATACATTAATCGGCGGCGCAGGCGAAGATGTCTTCACTTACAAGATGGGCAACGGTAACGATGTAATTCAAGGCGCAGGTAAAGAAGATCAAATCGTCCTCGACAACATCAGCCTCGACGAATTCACCAAGTTTGCTGAAGAATTGTTCGTTGATAACGATGTCAGATTTGAAACCAAAGACGGCGGCTCACTTACTATCAAAGACGGTAAGACAAGCGGTTCAACCTATGTAGTCTGCGGCGAAAAATTTGTTGTTGACGGCGATCACTGGAAAAAAATTGACTAATTACTAACCTTAAATAACTCGTGGCAATTTAGTGGGTAGCTCAAGCTGATTCCACCCTACCCACTAAGCCACTTCAAATAAATTTAGATTGTATGGAAGGTTAGATATTTTGCGACGCGGTTAATCCGTTCATCGAAAAGGAGCCACCGCCTTTGAACAAAATGTTCTGCCTCTGTATGATAAAAGTTGTTCATAAAAAACAATTAACTCCTTTCTTTAGTCTCGACTTCGGTCGGGACTCTTTTTTTGTTTGAAATTAATTGATATAATTTTTTTGAGATAGATACAGAATGTTGCAGAGATTTTTTTGTTAAACGCACTTTTTGCAGATGAAAATTTTTTTATGGCGTGTTGGTAAGTTTTTTTTCTAGGGAGTGTTGAAAAAGTCTGTTATCAAATTTTTGGTTGAAATTTTTTTTATTTTTAAATGTACTTTTTCTTTGCTCGTCCAAAGAGCAAACGCTCCTACTCGTCGCCTTTGCAAGTACCAAAAAGAAAGACGCTCTGCCAGCAAATGCTCGTACTCCTCGCATTTGCAAGGTTTTTCGGTAAAAATTTCAGCCGTACAGCCGCGCCATACCTTTTACACAAATTTTAATCACAGACAAAAACAGAGACGGGCTGGGGTGCTGGTATTCCAACAGAAAGAAATTTGCTAAAGGTTGAGAAATTCCAACTCTCAAAATTTTTTATTTGTTGCATTGTTTACTTTACTAACAGCCCCTAAGATTTTCTTTTATTTAACGTACATTGTTATTTTTTATATATTAAATGTACTTTTTCTTTGTTCGCCCAAAGAAAAATAAAGACGCTTTTTGAGCGTCCTGCGCGGCATCTTAGTACTTCGTTCTTAGTCAGCGTTTTTTACTAACAACTAATCACTAACCACTGACCACTAAAAAGGGGTGATAAAATGAGAATTGCAATTTTGTCCGTGACTGACACAGCTTTTAAACTTGCAGAAAAAATTTCAAAGAAAATTGGCGGCGATATTTTCTGCAAAGGCAAAGATTTTGACAGTTTAAAAAATTTTGTTGCCGACATTTTTACAAAATTTGACGCTATAATTTTTATCTGCGCGACGGGAATTGCGGTTAGAATGATTGCGCCGCACATTGTCAGCAAACTTAGCGATCCTGCAGTTATTGTAATGGACGAACGCGGGCATAATGTTATCAGCCTGTTAAGCGGACACGTAGGCGGGGCTAATGAATTGACTTTGAAAATCGCCGCCGCCATTAATGCCAATCCCGTTATAACAACTGCTACCGACGTTGAAAATAAATTTGCGGTTGACAGTTTCTCCGCAAAATTCGACTTGCGTCCTGACCCTAAAGACGCCATAAAAATTATTAATTCCGCAGTTCTGCGCGATGAAACAATCTATTTGACGGCGGGAACTGAAACGGCGAAAATTTCTTCGATTGCTGCTGATGAAAATAAATTTGCGGCAATGATTAACGCGGCGATTTTGAATAATGAACAAATTTTTATTACTGCTGACAAAGTGAAACTGAATTTGAAACCACAAAAATTAATTGCCGGTATAGGTTGCAAGCGCGGAACTTCAGTTGAAAAAATTTTTTCTGCAGTTTCTCAATCTTGCGAAATGATTAATCAGCCGTTGGAACGAATAAAAATTTGTGCAAGCGTCGATATAAAAAGCGATGAAAGCGGCTTGCTTGAATTTGCAAAAAATTTAGGCGCGGAAATAAATTTTTTTGGCGTTGAAGACTTGGCAAAAAAAATCACCGAGTATAAACTTTCAGAATCAAATTTTGTGAAAGATACAATCGGTGTGGGAAATGTCTGTGAAGCGGCGGCGTTATGTTGCGTAAAATCTGCGCGCTTTGCACTGACAAAAAAGTCTTTTGACGGCGTAACTGTTGCCTTGCTTTTTGAGAAATAATTTTGAAGTTGAAATCGCTTGTAATTAATTTTAAGCAGGTTTAAAATTTTTTTGGTAAATTTGTCAAACGCCGCAAATTTAGCCGTTTAAACGCAAATAGGGGCGTTTTAAAAAAAATTAACTCAGCAGTAAAGCGGATTATCTAAAACGCTCTAAGTGCTATTAAAAAATTCAATTTTAAAAATTTTTTCTAGGGCGAGTTGAAAAATTGATTTAACTTGCTGATTCACGAATTAATTTTTGTTCGATGAGAACGAAAAACTAGGCTGGCGCACAGGACGTGCGAGCAAATGCTCGTACTCCTCGCATTTGCAGGCAGGTGCGTTTTTTTCG
>CAJOGS010000208.1:5525-8601 GCA_905234045.1 uncultured Selenomonadaceae bacterium
CACCGCAAAAAGCGTCTTTCTTTTTGGTACTTGCAAAGGCGACGAATAGGAGCGTTTGCTCTTTGACAAGACAAAGAAAAAGTACGTTCAATAAGAAAAGAATTAAAAAAAAGATTTATTCAACAGCACCTAAGAAATTTTTTATTTAAAATTACAGTATTTGCAAACGTTGAACAGTTTCATTTGTTCAAAAAAATCGGTTTAAGTACCGAAAAATAACAAAAGGAGTGTTGAAAATGGGAAAAATAATGATAGTGGGAATTGGACCCGGAAATATTTCTGATATGACGCCAAAGGCGCGGCTTGCGATTGAAACTGCTGATGTTATCGCAGGTTACAATGTTTATATAAATTTAATTGCCGAACTCATCGGCGACAAAAAAGTTATCGGTACGTCAATGATGCAGGAAGTTAAACGCTGTCAAATGGCGATTGATGAAGCCGCCGCAGGTAAAAATGTTGCATTAATTTCAAGCGGCGACGCCGGAATTTATGGAATGGCAGGGCTGATTATCGACATGATTTTAAATCTGCCGGAAAGTGAACGCCCGCAATTTGAAGTTATTGCAGGAATATCGGCAGTAAACGCGGCGGCGGCAATTTTGGGCGCGCCGTTAATGCACGATTTCGCAGTTATCAGCTTGAGCGATTTACTGACAGATTGGGAAGTGATAAAAAAGCGCGTGGAATGTGCGGCGACGGGCGATTTTGTAATTGCGCTGTACAATCCGAAAAGTAAAAAGCGCGTCCAAAATATTTTGGAAGTGCAAGAAATTTTGTTGAAGTACAAAGATAAAAATACGCCCGTCGGAATAGTGACGAACGCGGGCAGATTGAACGAACAAAAAATTATTTCGACGCTTGAAAATTTTACGTCGGAAGAAATAAATATGTTTTCACTGGTACTGATTGGCAATTCTCAAACGTACGTAAAAGCCGGCTTTATGATAACGCCGCGCGGCTACGATTTTTAAGGAGAAATTTATATGTTAAAAAAATTTGTTTTAGTCGCAGTATTGCTGATGAATTTTCTGACGTTTTCGCCGGCACAAGCAGAAATTGAAACAGTTACCGGCACAGGCGAATATATTATGAGTATGAAGGAAACGCCGGAATTTGCACAACAAAACGCCAAACTTTACGCCGAACGCGCCGCCATTGAACAGGCGGGAATTTTTATTGCATCGGTAAGCATTGCCGATAAATTCAACTTGAAAAAAGACGAAATTACAACTTTTGCGGCGGGCTTGCTGAAAAATATTGCTGTCATTAAAAATGAAATGTTCCCGCTGACAGGCAACGCGCAAGGTTATATCAAAGTTGTTGTAACTGTTGAAGCGCAAGTTGATTCTGATGATTTTGAAACCGCGCTGGAAAAATGGCAAAACCAAAACGGCAACGAGAAATCAAATTTAGTGGAGCAAAATAAATCTCAACAAAAATTGATTGAAGATCAAATTAAACGCATTAAAGAATTGGAAGAAAAATTGGCGAACATTCACACCGCGCAAGATAAAGAAAATGTTCAACAGGAAATTAAAAAAATAGACAAAGAGGCTCTGTATATTCAAAAAATTGATGAAGGCTGGAATTTCTGGAATAAAAAGAATTTCGATAAAGCCCTTGAAATTTTTGACGAAGTTGTGCAGTTAAATCAAAATAATGTAGCGGCTTATGCAGGCAGAGGCACGGCTTACAGCGATTTGGGACAATACGAAAAAGCTGTTTCAGATTTAAGCAAGGCTATTGAACTCGGCTTGAATAAAGGTTTTGTCTACTACAATCGCGGCAATGCTTACAGAAATTTGAAACAATATGACGCGGCTATTGCTGACTACAACAAGGCTATTCAACTCAATCCAAATTTCGCCTTAGCCTACAACAATCGCGGCTGGGCTTATACTGAATTGAAAAAGTATGATTTAGCTATTGCTGACCTTAATAAGGCAATTAAAATTAATCCAAATTTTGCCTTAGCCTACAACAATCGCGGTAATGCTTACAAGGATGGATTTAAACAATATGAAAAAGCAATAGCTGACTATAACAAGTCTATTCAACTCAATCCAAATTTCGCCTTAGCCTACAGAAATCGTGGTCTTGTTTACCACGATTTGAAACAATATGAAAAAGCTATTGCTGACTACAACAAGGCTATTCAACTCAATCCAAATTACGCCGCCGCCTACAACAATCGCGGTTGGTTATACGTTGAAATGAAAAATTATTCTCAAGCTCTTGCAGATTGTAACAAGGCTATCGAACTTGATCCAAGTTATTCAAATGCTTATGACAGTCGCGGGTGGGCGTATCTCGGTTTGAAAGATTATCAAAATGCCATTAAAGATTTTAATAAAACTCTTGAAATAGATTCCAAATATGCCAGTTCTTATCAAGGGCGCGGCAAATGTTATCAAGAAATGGGCGAAAAAGAAAAAGCCAATGCAGACTTTGCAAAGGCTAAACAACTCGGTTATAAAGGCTAAAAAAATTTTGATCCGTCAGCAGTGGCGGATTTTTTTATTGCAGGAAAAAATTTTGTTGCAACGAAGAAAAATTTTTAATTATCATAAGAATGGGAGTGCCGCAAAAATGCTGAAAATCTTTGTAATGGCAGGAACAGAAGACGGGCGGAAATTGGCAGAATTTTTATCAGAAAGTGGCTATGAAATTACGGCGTCGGTTGTCAGTGAATACGGCAAAAAACTTTTGGAGGAATATAATTTTTCAGTGAATGATAAAAAATTGGACGCCGCCGAACTTGCCGAATTTTTAAGCGCAGGAAAATTTAACGCGCTTGTTGACGCAAGCCACCCTTACGCCGTAAACGCCTCAAAAAACGCCGTTGCCGCCTGCGACAATATAAACATACCCTACGTGCGTTTTGAACGCGCTACAGGTAATTTAGAGCGTTTAGAGGGCGTTTATCACGTGGCAGACTATCAGCACGCGGCACTGAAAGCGGCTGAACTCGGCAAAAATATTTTCCTCACTACCGGCAGCCGCAGTTTAAAAATTTTCGTCGAACTGCTGACAGATTGTAATATAACAGTGCGCGTGTTGCCGACTGCCGAAG
>CAJOGS010000209.1:0-1092 GCA_905234045.1 uncultured Selenomonadaceae bacterium
ATGCCGCGCAGGACGCGCGGCGCGGGCGGTGCGTTTTTTTCGAGGACGAAAAAACAGCACCGCAAAAAGCGTCTTTCTTGCAAATGCGAGGAGTACGAGTATTTGCTGTACTTGCAAAGGCGACGAGTAGGAGCGTTTGCTCTTTGACAAGACAAAGAAAAAGTACATTTAAATAGAAAAAAAATATTTCCAAAGTAAGAGTTTACCTACACGCCATATAACACTACAAAACTACCCTACTACCACACTACACCACTATAACACTAATCAACTACAAACGCCGCGCCAAATACCTTGCCAAAGGTTTTTTTTAGTGTTACAATTTCGACGAAAATTTAAGGCAGGTGTACAATGGTAAAAGAATTTGCAAGAGCGAAAATAAATTTGACGCTGGATATATTGGGCAAACGCGCCGACGGTTTCCACGAAGTGGAAATGATAATGCAAACGCTTGAACTTGCGGACATTATCGAACTTGAAACGGCGGACGAAATTATTTTGAAAATTTCCGGCAATGATTCACTTCCTACCGACGAAAAAAATTTGGCGTATCGTGCGGCGGTTGAAGTGCAGAATTTTTGCGGGAAAAAATTCGGCGTCACAATAACTTTAACTAAAAAAATTCCTTCGGCGGCAGGTTTAGCCGGAGGCAGTTCAGACGCAGCGGCGGTTATTCGCGGCTTAAATAAGTTGTATAACTTAAATTTGAGCGTCGCTGAAATGTTGGAAATCGGTGCAAAAATCGGCTCGGACGTTCCATTTTGCGTAATTGGCGGTACTTGTCTGGCTTACGGGCGCGGCGAAAAGTTGAAACGCCTTAACGATTTAGATATTTTTGATGTCGTACTGATTAAACCGCAGGGCGAAATTTCTACCGCGTGGGCTTATAAAACCTACGACGAAAACCCCGCTGCAATTCATCCGCCAAACGCCGAAATTATAAAATTACTGGACGAAAAAAATTTTACTGAGGCTTTTAAAAAATTTTCAAATGTCCTTGAACCTGTGGCAGTTCAAAAAGTTCCAGAAATTGCCACGTACAAAAAATTTTTGCAAGAAAACGGCGCAAAAGTTGCAATGATGAGCGGCAGC
>CAJOGS010000209.1:1149-6863 GCA_905234045.1 uncultured Selenomonadaceae bacterium
GCGCAAATTTTCATTACAAAAACTTTCCGGAAGGTGATTTAAAATGGCAAGACTGCAACCTATAGATTTAGATTCATATCAGCCGTTAAGGGAGGCGGTCTGCGAAACACTGCGCGACGCCATACGAAAAGGAATTTTGGAACCGGGCGAAAGATTAATGGAAGTGCAACTTGCCGACGAATTGGGAATCAGCAGAACACCTGTCCGTGAGGCAATTCGCAAACTTGAACAGGAAGGTTACGTTATTATGATGCCGCGTCGCGGTACGTACGTTTCAGATGTTTCAGTTCATGATGTGAAAGAAATTTTTGAAATTCGCTCTGCGCTTGAATCGCTTGCAACAGGATTAGCCGCCCGCAAAATTGAACCTGAATCCATTGAAACTTTGCAAAATTTACTGATTGAAATTGAAGGCTACATTGAAAAAAACGACATTGAAAAAATTGTCGAAAGTGATATAAAATTTCACGGCTTGATTTATCAAATAAGCGGAAATGAACGCCTTGTAAATATTATTAACAATCTCAAGGAACAAACGGCGCGTTTTCGTACCCTGTCAATGTCATATCCCGGCAGATTGCAGGAAACTTTGGAGGAACATTCAGAAATGGTTGAGGCTATCGCAAACGGCGATGTCAGCGCGGCACGTGATGCCGCCGAACACCATATGGAAAGTGCTGAAAAAACTTTGCTTAAAGCTATGCTTAAAGCCAAAAATTCTTGAAAGGTCGTAGTTTATTTGAACTTGAAAAAACTTTCTGCCGTTGCAATTTCTTGCGTTATGGCGACAACGCTTTTAACGGGTTGCAGTGATATAAAAAATACCAACGACAGCCCGCAAACTCGAATCGGTATGATTTCCAAACTTAACGCCGCCGAAGAATCAGTCAACGAACATTTGAAGAATTTGGAGAAAAAATACATGGCTATCAGCATAAAACTTTCTCACGATTACCATTACTACGACGGAATAAATGAATTGATAATGGCTCTTCAGGCAAATAAAATTGACGAAATCAGCACTTATGGCAGTGTCGCAAAATATATCATAGCAAAAAATCCTAATCTTGAATTATTAAATCATACGTCAGATATGTTTGACAGTTTTTGTTGCGCGGTAAGAAAAGAAGATTCCAAACTTCACGAAGATTTAAATTCTGCAATTAAATCAATGAAAGACGACGGCACTTTTGACGAACTTATTAAAACATACATTAAAGATTCAACTAATATTGCGGAACCAATCGCAGTTGCAATGCCGAAAATTGACGGTGCAGAGACAATCAAAGTCGGCGTAACAGGTGATTTACCGCCGCTTGATTTAATTTTGGCGGACGGTACGCCCGCAGGTTTTAATACCGCCGTAATTGCTGAAATTTCTAAGCGTATCGGTAAAAATATTAAACTTGTTCAGATTGAAAGTAAATCCCGCGCCGCCGCGCTGATGTCAAGGCAAATTGATATTGTATTTTGGGTAACTATACCCGGCGAATTTTGGAATAAAATTGAAAACGCGCCGAAAGATATTGATAAACCGGCGGAAATTGAAACAACTTTGCCGTATTTTGAAGATGAAATTGTTCATATCGGCTTAAAATAGCGGGATAGTTGGATAGTGCGATAGTGTGATAGTGTGATAGTTCGATAGCAAATTACTATACTACTATCACACTAACACACTAACACACTACCAAACTACAAAACTACAAAATGAAAGGTCTGTATTTAAAGTGAAACTAAAAAAATTTTCTGCCATTGCAATTTCTTGCATTATGGCGGGCGCAATTTTGACAGGTTGCGGAGATGTTCAAAGTACAAAAGATACCGCAGAAACTCGAATTGGTATGATTTCCAAATTAAACGCAAGTGAAGAATCCGTCAATCAACATTTAAAAAAGTTGGAAGAGGCTACCCGCCGTCCAAATATGAAACTTTCTCATGATTATCATTATTACGACAGAATGAATGATTTAATAATGTCGCTTAATGCTAATCAAATTGACGAAATAAGCACTTATAAGAGCGTCGCAAATTTCATTGTCTCCAAAAATTCTGAACTTGAATTGCTGGATCATACAATAAATATGATTGACAGTTTTTGCTGTGCTGTAAGAAAAGAGGATGCCGCGTTGCGCGATGATTTAAATTCTGCGATTAAATCAATGAAGGATGACGGCACGCTTGAAAATCTTGTAAAAACTTATATAACAGACCCCAAAGCTTACGAAGAACCGGTTACAGTTGAAATGCCGCAAATTGACGGCGCAGAGACTCTTAAAGTCGGCGTAACAGGCGATTTGCCGCCAATGGATTTAATTTTGGCAAATGGTACGCCCGCCGGATTTAATACTGCGGTACTTGCCGAAGTCGGCAAGCGTATCAATAAAAATATTGAATTGGTTCAAATTGACAGCAATGCCCGCGCTGCCGCGCTTACTTCAAAGAAGATTGATATTGTATTTTGGGTAACTATACCCGGCGAATTTTGGTATGCAGAAGAGGCAGGAGCCGGAGTTGTGCCGAAGGATATTGATAAACCTGTAGGGTTAGATATTAGCGATCCCTATTTTGAAGATGAAATTGTTCATGTCGGCTTTAAGAAGTAGTTGTGTAGTGTGATAGTTGGATAGTGGGATAGTTTGATAGCAAATTACTATAACACTAACACACTACAAGGGAGGATTGAAAAGTTGGAGACAATTATTTTAGCGGCGGGCAAAGGTACCCGTATGAAAAGCAAATTGCCAAAAGTTTTACATAAAGTTTGCGGAAAACCAATGTTACAACACGTGATAGACGCGGCAAAGGCGGCAGGCTCAAGCCGTGAAGTCGTAGTTATCGGCAACGGCGCGGAACTCGTTGAGCAGACAATTTCAAATGTCGAATTTGTTTTACAAGCTGAACAACTCGGCACGGGGCACGCGGTTTTATGTACAAAAGAAAAATTTGCAAATGCTGAAGGTACAGTTTTGGTACTTTGCGGCGATACGCCACTTTTTACAGGCGAACTTCTCAAAAAATTTGTCGATAAACATTTGGAAACAAAAGCCGCCGCCACAGTTTTAACTGCGGAAATGCCTGACGCTACAGGCTACGGCAGAATTATCCGCGAGGACGACGGCTCTTTCAAAAAAATTGTCGAACACAAAGACGCCAACAGTTACGAACGCCAAATTAACGAAGTCAACGCCGGTATTTACTGCTTTGACATTAAAAAACTTTTCGGCGCATTGACAAAAGTTAAAAATGAAAACGCGCAGGGCGAATATTATCTTCCTGACGTGCTGACAATTTTAAAATCTGAAAACGAAAAAATTAATGCCTTTGTTACTGATGATTATACTCAAACGCTCGGTATAAATTCCCGCGTTCAACTTGCAGAGGCTGATAAAATTCTGCGCCAAAGAAAAAATCTTGAATTGATGAATAACGGCGTAACGCTGATTGATCCTGCCACAACTTTTATTGATTCTGAAGTTGAAATCGGGCAGGATACAATTATTTATCCGAATACTTACATTGAGGGCAAAACTAAAATCGGCGAAAATTGCGTTATTGGTCCAAGTTCCCGCTTGCAAAATATGATTGTCGGCAACAACGTTCAAGCGCAATTTTGCTATTGCCACGAAGCCGAAATTTGCGACGATGTTATTATGGGTCCTTATGTTCAAATTCGCCCAAATTCTAAAATCGGCAAAAAAGTTAAAATTGGCAACTTTGTTGAAGTCAAAAATTCAACCGTCGGCGAAGGCTCAAAACTTCCGCACCTTCAATATATCGGCGATACTGATATGGGCGCGGGTTGCAATTTGGGTTACTGTTAATTATGACGGCAAGAAAAAATTTCGTACGAAAATCGGCGATAATGTTTTTGTCGGTTGCAATTCAAATTTGGTTGCGCCTGTTACAGTCGAAGACGGCGCGTATATCGCCGCCGGTTCAACCATTACCGAAGACGTGCCGAAAAATAATTTGGCTATTGCGCGTTCCCGCCAAACTAACAAATCTGATTGGAGCGACAAACGCAAATGAAAATTGTTATTTGGATTCAAAATATAAGCGGCAATAAAGATTTAGAAAATTTAAATCGTGCGGCAAATATTTTGGCGCAACTCTACGGAAATATCGAAATTCTTGGAGCTATTGAGCCGCAGGGCATCATTATCAATGAAATTAAAAGTATTTCCAAAGACGATTTAAAAAATTTGGAGTTTGATTTAATTCTTGTAGCAGGGCAAAATGCAAATATTCCTTCAGTCCTCAAAGAAATTGAAAACTTCGGAATTGACGCAGATAAAATTATTTTGGATCGTACCGTTTGCGTACCTAATTTCACACTTGAAAAATATAATCGCCTTCGTCGTTCGCAACTTTCAATTTTATCAATGAATTGTTTTGCGGGGCTTTTATATCACAGATTCGGCTTGCCGTTTCTCACACCTACAATAAATATGTTCACTACTGATGAAGGATTTTTAAAATTTTTGAACGATCCCGTAAAAAATATTAAAGCAACATTGAAACTGCTGAGAATGGAACGCAACGAAGCCTTGAAAATTGATTATCCCGTTTATAAAATCGGTGCTACCGAATGGAATATGAATCACTACGGCAATATCAATATCGCAAAACAAAAATGGATTGAACGCGGCAATAAAATAAATTGGTTTAACCTGTTGGTTACAATGTACACTGAAAATCCTGAAATTTTGGCTGAATTTGATAAACTGCCGTTTTCAAAAAAAGTTTGTCTCGTGCCGTTTAAATCTGATTTAGATTCTGCATACTGCATTGACAGCACAAAATACGTCGGCGGAAATGAATTTTGGCGTATTGTCAACGGCGTCGGTATAGGTTCGGTTTCCGAATTTGATATGTGGGATATGTTGATTTACGGCAAAAAAACACCTATTATTAAACAATAAAAATCTACTGCATACATTGGAGGCAATATGACTGACACTGAAATTCGTGAAAAAATTTCTCTCTTTGAAACTATGATAAATACTGCTGATGAAAATTTGGCGGCGGAATTAGTTTCTGAAGACGCAATTTTCTATGCTCCTACTCAACCTGAACCTTTGAAAGGTCCTAAAGGTTATCTTTCTATCGTCTATATGATGCGCTCCGCTTTTTCTGATATTCAGTGGCATTTGGAAGATTGCGTTATTGAATCTGAAAAAATTGCCGTCTGCTGGACTTGTACCGGCACGAATGACGGCGAATTTATGGGACACCCTGCCACAGGTAAACCTTTTAAAGTGCGTTGCATGAATTTTTACTATTTCAAGAATGATAAATTTATTAGTGATGTCGGAAATCCCGATTTACTTGGAATACTGATTCAAACGGGAATTATTGGAAAATAAAATTTTTGTAGTGGGGGAATTTTACGAATGGATAACAATCTTTTTACTACGGCGAATCTTTGCCTTATGACGGGCAATGCAAATCCCGAACTTGCAAAGAAAATTGCAGATCATATCGGCGTTGATATTTTTGATACTTTCGTCGGACACTTCAACAACGGCGAAACTCAAGTAATGATTGGCGACAGCATACGCGGCAAAGATATTTTCATTGTTCAGCCGACAAGTCAACCTGTCAATGATAATTTAATGGAACTGCTGATAATGGCGGACGCTTGCAAACGTGCATCAGCGCACAGCATTACCGCCGTTGTGCCTTATTACGCCTATGCACGTCAAGACAGA
>CAJOGS010000210.1 GCA_905234045.1 uncultured Selenomonadaceae bacterium
ATCTTCACGGCTGAAATTTACGTTGATACCGATTCCGATAACAATATAATTCACGTGCCCAATTTCCGCGCTCATTTCTGTCAGAATCCCGACAAGTTTGCGCTCGTTATACATAATATCGTTAGGCCATTTTATTTCAGTATGCAAATTTAAACGTTCAAACGCCCGCGCAACTGCAACCGCCGCCATTAAAGTAAATTTCGGCGCGTCTTTCGCCATACATTGCGGACGCAATATCATTGAAAATAAAATACTTTTGCCTTTTGGTGAAAAAAAATTTCTTTCAAGTCTGCCTTTGCCGCCGGTCTGTTCCTCTGCAACAACAATCGTACCCTCTGCCGCGCCTTGATACGCCAATTTCTTCGCCAGTTCGTTCGTCGAGTCCACAGAATTTTTATAAATAAAATTCGGATCTAAGCCCAAAATTTTTGTCTGTAGTCCATACTGTACAATTTCCGGCAAAAGTAAATTTGGTATTTGTTCCAATTTGTAGCCAAGCCTTTCACTGCTTGCAATTTGATAGCCGCGTTTTCTCAAACTTTGAATGTGTTTCCAAATTGCCGTGCGTGAAACTTTCATAAGTTCGGCAATATTTTCGCCGGAAACAAAATTTGAGTTCGCATTTCTTAACATTTCTAAAATTTTTTTCTTCAATTAAAACACAGCCTTAATCGAATTAAATTTTTTATTTGGAATTAAAATACAGCCTCAATAGTTCCAATAATTTCGCCGCGATGATTTTTCAAAACAGGCGGGAATTTTTCATCAAGTGCCTCCGCCTCGTCTTTCGTCAGCAGATTCATTTTTTTCAAAACTGCAATAACCATTGGATTAATCGCCGTGTAACTGCCGTCTTCAATCTTGAAAGCAATTCCCAAATTTTCATCTTTGACTGCAAGACAGTAAACCGCGTCCGCGCCGATTTTTGCAACGATTCTGCCGCCGGTAACTTCAGAAACCGCCAAGTCAATTCTGCCCGTGCCTGAAACAACTTGAGGATATTTAATCATTGCGTTACGAATTTTTAACGCGGCGTTTTCATATTCTCCCCAATCGCCTTTTGACGGCGTGGAAAGTCTAGCATACGCCAACGCCATATTATACAGCGGCAAATAAAACACGGGAACGCCGCAACCGTCAATTCCGATTTCCAATTTATCTTCAGGAATTTTTGACGCCATTGCCACATGCTTAAAAATTAATTTCTGCGCCGCGTGTTCAGGTTTCGTGTAACCTTCAAACGGCACGCCCAACATCATTGCAAGTGCGATAATCTGCGAATGTTTTCCGGAGCAGGCGTTGTGAACAGGTAAAGTTTTTTCGCCCTTTACAATCAAATCTTTAAAAGCCTTGCTGCTCATTGGACGAACTACGCCGCAATCTAAAACATTTTCATCAAGTCCAAGTTTTTTCAAAATCCCGCGTACAAGTGCAACATGATTTTCTTCGCCGCTGTGAGACGAAACTAATAACGCCAACTCTTCATCAGTGATATTATATTTTTCAAGTCCGCCATTTTTCACGAACGGCAACGCTTGAAAGGGTTTTGCGGCACTGCGCCAAAACATCGGCAAATTTGCATTGCCGACCGAAAAAATATTTTCGCCCGCGCAATTTACCGCCGCAACGTCCCCGCGATGAATATTTTCAACATGTCCTGCGCGAGTGTAATGCAAGACAATTTCGCTCATTTTAAAACCTCCAAAAAAATTTCGGCAGAATTTCTAACTCCGCCGAATAAATTTATTTTGCAATTTTTAAACCGGTGTTGGATTCGAGTTATCAGGCTGAAAATCATTATTTACAACTTGCTTTTCGCCATTATTCAAGTTTAAAAATTCGGTTGACATTTTCTCAAGAATGTTTAGCGTTTTTTTATCTTCAGTTTCGCCGAAAACAATCGCCTTGAGTTCAGCGGCTGTCAAAGTCTCCTTATCAATAAGAGCCTGCGCGATTAAATCCAGTTCGTGGCGGTGTTCATTGATAATCACGCGGCAAGCCTTATAAGCCGCATCTAAATATTTATGAACTTCCCTGTCAATTTCTCCGGCGACTTCCTCAGAATAATTTCTTTGAGTCTGTCCAAAATAAGATTGAGTTTGATCGTTGCCGTAAGCAACAGGACCGATAACATCGCTCATGCCGTATTGCATAATCATCGAGCGAACAATTTTACTGGCTTGTTGAATATCTTGAGACGCGCCTGTCGAAATTTCGTTAAGTACAATTTCTTCGGCAACGCGCCCGCCCATTGCAACTTTCAGTCTGTCAAAAAGTTCCGAACGTGTAGCATAACTTCTGTCTTCTTTCGGCAACATCAAAGTATAACCGCCTGCGCGTCCGCGTGGAATAATCGTTACTTTGTGAACGGGATCGGCATGTTTCAAAATCATTCCGACAAGTGCATGTCCGCCTTCGTGATACGCGGTTAATTTCTTTTCTTCATCGCTCATGACTTTTGATTTTCTTTCAGGTCCCGCCATTACACGTTCAATGGATTCTTCCATTTCAGCCATATTAATTTCGTGCTTATCACGACGCGCCGCCAAAAGTGCCGCTTCATTTACAAGGTTAGCCAAATCTGCGCCTGTAAATCCCGGCGTGCGTCTTGCCAAAACGTCTAAATCAACATCTTTGCCAATCGGCTTGCCTTTGGAATGAACCTGCAAAATTGCAATTCTTCCCGTAACGTCAGGTTTATCAACGACAATCTGTCTGTCAAATCTGCCCGGTCTCAAAAGTGCATGATCCAGAATATCAGGTCGGTTGGTTGCGGCGATAATTATAATGCCTTCGTTCGCTGCGAAGCCGTCCATTTCAACAAGCAACTGATTTAAAGTTTGTTCCCGTTCGTCATGTCCGCCGCTGAAACCTGCGCCGCGCTGTCTGCCTACCGCGTCAATTTCATCAATGAAAATTATGCACGGCGAATTTTTCTTTGCAGTTGCGAATAAATCACGAACGCGAGACGCGCCGACGCCTACAAACATTTCAACAAAATCACTGCCGCTGATTGAGAAAAATGCAACGCCCGCTTCACCTGCCACAGCCTTTGCCAATAAAGTTTTTCCTGTACCGGGAGGACCAAACAACAAAACGCCTTTTGGAATACGTGCGCCCAAGTCGTTAAACTTTTTCGGGTGTTTCAGAAATTCTACAACTTCCTGCAGTTCTTCTTTCGCCTCATCGGCACCGGCAACATCGGTAAATTTTACTTGAACTTTATCGCCGCTGGACATTTTGGCGCGGCTCTTGCCGAATGACATTACTTTACTGCCTGACCCTTGAGTTTGATTCATTATGAAAAACCAAAACGCAATTAACAGCGCAATCGGCAAAAGTGAAGAAAGGAGCGTCATCCACCATGTAGGTTCTTTAGGATTCTGTGCAGTTATTTCGACGCCCTTAGCTTCCAATTTGCCTACAAGTTTATCATCACCAATGGGGAAATCAGGCGCGGTTGTTGTAAATTCTGTGCCGTCTTTTTTAGTTGCCTTTACAGAATTTTGCGTTAAGACGACTTTTTCGACTTCGTCATTTTCCACGCGCCGTAAAAATTCAGTATAACTTGTTTCTTCTATTGCATTTTGCGGCTTAATTGAAAAATAATCATACGCCGTTATTGCAACGAATATCACCAACAAATAAAAGCCGACGTTTCGTAAAAAACTATTCAATAGATAACGCTCCTTTTATATTCCTAAGGTAAAATTATTTAGAGTAAACGCTGCGCTTTAAAATTCCGAGATACGGCAAATTGCGATAATGTTGAGACCGTAGCCGACAATAAATTCATCGGGAACTTCAAAGCCGACATAATCAATTTTAACTTCAACTTTGCGGCGGGAAGGTTTATTCAACAACGCGCAAACTTTTACACTTTCCGCGCCTTTTTCTTTGAAATAATTTACAAGGTAATTCATGGTTGTGCCGGAGTCGATAATGTCTTCAACCAAAAGAATATCGCGCCCCTTTGGATCGTTATCAATATTTTTGAGAATATTAACTTTGCCGCTTGTGTGAGTGTTGGCGTCGTAGCTTGATGAAATCATAAAATCAAAATGCACGGGAATTGTAAGGCGGCGTACAACGTCAGTATAGAAAATAACTGCGCCGTTCAAAATGCCGACTGTCAACAAAGGTTTTGTAATGTCTTTGTAATCTTCGCTGATTTGCGCGCTGAGTTCCTTAACGCGCTTTGCAATTTCCTCCTCTGTAAAAATCACCTTTTCAATGTAATCTTCTTTAGTCTTCAATGTAACCAGTCCTTTCAATTTATTTTCAATTTTTAAGTTTTTCGTAATTGTAAATTTCTTACGCCATATTGTAGCATGTTTTATAACTGTAGAAAAATATTTTAGTTATTTTTTAATTTAAAATTTTTAGTGATTGTTAATTTGCCGCGTCTTAAATCTGCCCGAAAATTATTTGGCAATTCGACGCCCGTTAAATTATTCTGCAAAACTTTTCGCACTGCCTCAAAATTTGTGAATCCAAAATCTTTTACGCCGCCTGTAACTTCTGCGATAAATTTTTTTATAACTTCCCTCTGCAGTGCAGTATGCAATTTCAAAAATTCAGCGCGCAGGATTTTTTGATTTTTTACGACGGCGGGGAAAATTTTTTTGACTTCGCAATTAATAAAATCAGTTTCAATAGCCGAAGTTTCGGCAAATCTGCAAAGAGTTTCGACAATCGCAGGATTAAATTTTTCCAGTTCCGGCAAAAGTTCCAATCTGATTTTATTGCGCGTGGCAACTGTTTCAAAATTTGTGGTGTCAATGCGCGGGATAATTCCGCGTTGACGGCAATATTTTTCCAGTTCGGATTTTTTGAAACGCAGTAACGGACGAATTAAAAGCCCGTGCGGCGAATCAGTCAAGAATTTCATTGCAGAAAGTCCTGTTGAAGTTGAGCCGCGCAATAATCGAAGTAAAACAGTTTCGGCTTGATCGTTGGCGTGATGCGCTAAAACTATTGCGTCAAAATTTAATTCCCGCCTGACCTTTGCCAAAAATTCATAGCGTAAAATTCTTGCCGCCGTTTCGACTGACATTTTATTTTCCAATGCAAAATTTTGAACGTTGCCATTTTCACAAAAAAATTTTACGCCCAAATTTTCGGCGAAATTTTTTACAAATTCCGCGTCATCAAGTGAATCTTTGCCGCGCAGTCCGTGTTCATAATGTGCTATGCAAATTTCAAGTTTGAATCTTTGGCGGCAACGATTTAATAAATCTGCCAACGCCAAAGAATCTGCGCCGCCGCTTACTGCCACGATAACTTTTTGAACCGGCAAAATTTTTTCAGTTTGGCAAATTTCGACAAACTTATTTAACAAAAAAAACCGCTCCCTTGCACAAGGGGAAAATTAATCTGAACGCCTTGAGCCGCGTCCGCCGCGTTTTGAGTCAGTTTTTCTTTTTAAATCCGTCAGTCTTTCATCGCTGTCTTTCAGGAATTTGGATAATTTGTCTTCAAATGAAGCGGAAGTTTGACGATTAGGTTTGAATTCGCCGCGCCCTGCCGGTTTACCTTTTGAATTACGAAATTGCTTCTCTGATTCCTGTTTTTGTTGCTGTTTAAGTTTTTTTATTGACAGTGCAATTTTACCGTTATTGTCAACGCTGATAACTTTTGCTTGGACTGTATCGCCTTCTTTCAAGAAATCGCTGACTTCATTTACATATTCATCTGCAACTTCTGAAATGTGAATCAGTCCAATTTTTTTCTCCTCCAATTCCACAAAAGCTCCGAAATTCATAATGCGCGTAACTTTTCCTTCTACTACGCTACCCAATTCAATAGCCAAAACAAAATATCCTCCCTAAATTTTTTGTATATCGGCGTACAAATTATTTTCTGTACGCTATTAGCGATTTTTAAAATTTAAAATTAACGTGCCATTTGATAAGGAATTTCGTCTTTTTTGGCGAGTCCCAAATCTTCACGCGCAATTTTTTCAATGTTGTCTAAATTTTGAAGTTCGGCATATTGTTGACGAAGTGCCGCATTTTCGGCTTGAGCTGTCTCAAGTTTTTTATCTGCGATTCGCTGATTTTCCGCAACGTGCGATAAATGCAACTGTTGCGAAGTTAAGACTGTGCCGAAATATGCAAGCACAACAAACATCATTAAAGCGAACCAGTTAAAACCTTTATGCTTTTTCATAGATACCTCCGATTATTTTTCAGACCACTGGAAAAAATCTGTACCGACGATTTTTCTGAAAACAGATTTACAGTACGGACATTTAAAATGATCCATTGTGTTGGAAAAATCCGGCTTGCCGTTTACGATATCCATTCTTTCGCCGCAACGCGGACAAGGAGCCTTGCCGTCAGACTCGCGTTTGAGTTGTTGAGGCGGAATATCTGCAGTTGAAATGACGCGCTTTTTTTGTTGGCGTTCATTTTCCGGCAAATCAAAAAAATTGTAATAGCCTGAATTTGCAAGTTCACGATAAAAAATACCACATTCATCACAAATAAAACGCGGTAATGTAGCCTCCATATCAACTTTGCCGTCTACAATTTTTATCCCTGAACCTTCGACTCGGCGCAATTCATTTTTGCATTTCGGGCAAATTTTTCCCTTTGCATTTGATTCCAGTTTCAATAAGTTCATTTATACCACCTAACCGAATTTTTAACCTTTGTAAATCTTGTTGGTTATTTCCACAAAGACAAAAGTATTTCCTGCAAAAAACAAAAAATTAGGGCGTGTTGGTAAAATCTTTGTTACTGAGTTTTTTTATTTTTAAAGTACTTTTTTATTGTCTTGTCAAAGTAGTTGGATAGTGGGATAGCTACAAAATTTTTTTCGCTAATCATCAGCAATTTTTGCATTTAAATTAATTTACCAATACTAACTATGTGCTGTTGGAAAATTTTTTATTTATTAAATTTACTTTTCTTTTTAAAATAAAAATAAAAAAATGCAAAGGTTGCACAGTTTTTTACTATCCAACTATCGCACTACAAAACTACCAAACTAAAAAAGCCGCTGAATTCCATCAGCGACTTTGGAGATTTTAAAAATTTGTATTAGCCGATAATTACGAGGGATTCATGAGCCTTGACGCTTTGCCCTGCCGCAACGTTGAATTTTTTAACAACGCCGTCAGCATCAGCGGTAATTTCGTTTTGCATTTTCATAGCTTCGAGAATCAAAAGAACTTCGCCGGCTTTAACTTGTGCGCCTTCAGCCGCTACGAGTTTAATAACTTTGCCGGGCATAGGTGAATCAATGGAATGTTCGCCCGCGCCGGCTGAAACTTTTGCAGGAGCAGGAGCCGCCGCAGGGGCAGGAGCTGCCGCAGGTTTTGGAGCAGGTGCCGCCGCAGGTTTCGGCGCGGAAGTTCCTGCCGCTTTTACTTCTTCAACTTCGACTTCGTAAGTTGTACCGTTTACGGTTACATTAAATTTTTTCGTTGCCATTTTTTAACCTCCGATTATTTGACGCGATTTGCAAGCGTCCAATTTTCATTGCGTTTAACTTTGACGGCGATAACTTTGCCGCCTTTTGAAATTTCTTGTATTGCCGCCGTAATGACTGCAATTATTTCCGGTTTTACTTTTTCAGCCATAGGAAAAGCTCCTTTCAGTCGCTTCTCAGGGACTAGGAGTTAGGGACTAGGGAATAGGGTTTTCAATTCCCTAATCCCTAGTCTTTAGTCCCTAATCCCTTACAAAGGTATATTGCCGTGCTTTTTAGTCGGTGCCGATTCGCGTTTGCTTGCAAGTGCGTTTAACGCCGTGATAATAAGCGGGCGTGTCTCTTTCGGTTCAATAATCATATCGGCATAACCGCGTTCAGCCGCCTTGTAAGGTGTTGCAAATTCTTCGACGTATTCAGCAGTTTTTTGGTCTTTGTCAGGGTCTTTGCGGAAAATAATATTAGCCGCGCCTGCAGGTCCCATAACTGCAATTTCAGCACTTGGCCACGCCATTACTTGATCTGCGCCCAATTCACGGCAGCACATTGCAATATAACTGCCGCCGTAAGCCTTACGAGTAATAACCGTAACTTTCGGTACAGTTGCCTCACTGTAAGCATAAAGCATTTTTGCGCCGTGTCTGATGATTCCGTTATATTCTTGGTCAACGCCGGGCAAAAATCCCGGAACGTCAACAAGATTGACAAGCGGAATATTAAAGGCGTCGCAGAAACGAATGAAACGCGCTGATTTGTCAGAGGCGTCAACGTCAAGGCAACCTGCCATAACTGCCGGCTGATTGGCGATAATTCCAACTGTACGCCCGTCGAAACGCGCAAAGCAAGTTATAATGTTCGTTGCAAAATATTTGTGTACTTCGTAAAATTCGCCGTTGTCAACAATGCCCTTGATAACTTCCTTCATATCGTAAGGCGCGTTTGGATTGTCGGGAATAATCGTATTCAAATATTCTTCCTGTCTGTCGGGATCGTCTTCAGTTTCGACAATCGGCGCATCTTCCAAATTATTGCTCGGTAAAAAGCTCAAAAGATAACGAATTTGGTTAATGCAGTCGTCTTCGTCTTCGGCGGCAAAATGTGCAACGCCGGAGCGGCTGTTGTGAGTCATTGCGCCGCCGAGTTCTTCAGCGGTAACTTCTTCAGCCGTAACTGATTTTATAACTGCAGGTCCGGTAATGAACATTTGACTTGTATTTTTAACCATGTAGATAAAGTCGGTAATTGCAGGAGAATAAACCGCGCCGCCCGCGCAAGGTCCCATAATAACCGAAATTTGAGGAATAACGCCGCTTGCCGCCGTGTTGCGGTAGAAAATTCCCGCGTAACCGCTTAAAGCGTCAACAGCCTCTTGAATACGTGCGCCGCCTGAATCGTTAATGCCGATTAAAGGCGCGCCCATTTTCATTGCCAAATCCATAACTTTCCAGATTTTATGAGCGTGTTTTTCGCCCAAACTGCCGCCTTCAACTGTGAAATCCTGTGCGAAGGCGTAAACCAAACGCCCATTAACTGTGCCGTAACCTGTAACGACACCTTCGCCGGGTAATTCTTTCTTTTCCTGTCCAAAATTTGTGCAACGATGTTTTACAAACATATCGAGTTCAATGAAAGTTCCTTCGTCGAAGAATTTTTCAATTCTCTCACGTGCGGTAAGTTTGCCCTTGCTGTGTTGGGCTTCAATACGTTTTTCGCCGCCGCCGAGTAAAATTTTTTCTTTCTTCGAGTGCATTAAATCAATTTTTTCTTGAACTGTCGCCATTAAATCCACTCCTTTATATAGATTGGTTTTGAGATTTTTTCCACGCGTTATATTTCTCACGCATGCAAGTACCGCAAGGGCGATAAGCCGCCGCAACGGCTGTTTCTTCGTCTTTAAAGAAAACTCTGTATTTTGCGTAAGTGTCGCCTTGCCGGATTGCACGAAGAGCCGCAGGACAATCTAAACGACCATAAATTTTGTCGCGACTGTTGCCGCCTAAAGTGCCTTTTTCGTCGCTCAAATAAATTTTTCCGTCTGCACCGAGTAATTTATATTTTTTCGGCGTTTCAGAAATTTTATTTTTGTCCATTAAAAAAATCTCCTTATTTGTAGTGTGGTAGTGTTATAGTGTGGTAGCGGTTAGCTATTAGCTATTAGCTATCCAACTATCGCACTATCCCACTACTCAACCGCGTTGGCAGAGTTCCAACAAAACGCCATGAGTTGCTTTTGGATGAATAAAAGCAATCATTGCGCCGCCCGCACCTTTGCGCGGTGTTTCGTCAATAAGTTTGACTCCTTTTTCTTTCAAGTCGGCAAGTGCCGCTTCAAGGTTATCAACGCGCAATGCAATATGTTGAATGCCGCCGCGTCCGCCGTTTTTCTCAATGAATTTTTCAATAGGGCTGCCTTCTTCACTCGCAACAAGCAATTCAATTTCACCGTGTTGCTTGTCTTCGGTTGTAGGATAGAAAGCTGTTGTAACTTTTTGTTCTGCAACAGTTTCTTCACCTGTGCAAGCCAAGCCTAAAGTTTTCCAAAATTCGCCGTCTTCCAAAC
>CAJOGS010000211.1 GCA_905234045.1 uncultured Selenomonadaceae bacterium
TGAGAGTCTGTTAAATCTGTCGGATATCTTTTTCGTTTTAAATAATCATGTTTCATAGTTTCAGTCTACCATTTTTTCTCTGTGAAAACAACTTCTAAAACTTATCGCCTTAATCCCTACATTGCACATAAAGGCAAAAATCGCACCGGCACTATTTTAGATTTTAACAACGCAATGAAAAACAGCGGTAAAAATTTTCTTGACGCCGATATTACTAAAAAATAATGAAAAATTTCCTGTCGAAAGGCAGGGATTTTTTTTGCCGGAAAAAAAATTTTCCTGTCCAAATTTCAAACTAAAAAAAGTTTGCCGAACTTTAACCTTCAGCAAACTTTTTCAATTTCCGGTATTTAATATGCTTTAAAAAAATATCCATAAAATTATCGACCAAAATATAAAATTTCCTATTAATGTCAAAATATGATATTGAATCGGCTTTTCTTGCAAGTCTTTTTCTTTGCGGAACGCCGCTATAATTAAATCAAACGTGTAGCCCAATGTTGTTACTATAATAATTTCTGTTGCGAAATTGTCTGTAAAAAAATACATTTTAATCCTCTGTATCAATCAATTTTTATGCCGTCGCAGAATGTGTAATTTTTAACGAGTTTAACATTCCGATTATCATATTTCGCCCGTCCGCCGTCAAAGATTCAAAATCACGCAATAAATTTTTTTGCTCAATCGAAAGCGGCGGCGTACGTTTAGTTGTATCGTTTCCAAGCAAATAATCTACAGAAACTTGATAATAATTGGCAAGCCAATTCAAATTGGCGGCATCAGGTTCTGACTTTCCATTTTCCCAACGTGCGACTGCCTGTTGCGTTATCCCCAACATACAAGCTAATTCATTTTGAGTAATTTTTCGATCAGTGCGCAATTTTTTTAATCGGGTTGACAACATAACAATCACCTCTTTTTTAGTAAAAATTTCCTTACACTATAATTTAAAAAAAATATTTTTTTTAAATTATACAAATGTAAATTTGTATGTCAAGAAAAAATTTGCTTTTTTATCATTGACGTTTACAATTTTTAATTGTAAAATTGCCACAATCACTTTTGATGAAACAGAGGTTAAAACCTTGCTGAATTTAAATTTTTTTACGTCTTGAAAGAAAAATTTTTTTTGCAAATTTTTACAATTAAAAATTGTTTTTTTTAAATATTGAAACCTTCATTTCAGATTTTCGGCGAGGTGTTTATATGATAAAAAATTTTTAACATGATGATTGCTGAAATATGCCCCGTATTTGCGTTTAAATACCCTAATTTTCAACGCGCCAACATTTATAATACACTTTTACCCAAATGACGAAAATACTCTTTAAAATCGAAATTTTGAACTTATTATTTAATATAAGAACAAAAAATTAAAATCAAATTCAGAATAGGAGAAACTATTGAAAAAAAATTTTTCAAATGATCTCAAAATTTTAGCCGATGAAATTAAACGCCGTCCGATTCTGACAAAGTATCTTACAGCGGCGGCGAAAAGCGGTTATATCTGCATTTGCGGCAACGGTTCAGGCGAGGACGGCACAGGCGCAGTTATCAGCGAGGACGGCACGCGCCTACTTTGCGGCAAGTGTCAAAAAGGTTATTCCAATATTGACATTATCGCCAATTATTTGGGCGTCGGCACCACAGGCAAAGATTTTATCGAAGTTATCAAATTCGGCTGTCAAGAGTTCGGTTTACCCTTCGCCAATGATTCGCCTGTTAAAAATTCGCCTGAAATTTTTGAACGTCTTGCAGAAGCTCAAAATAATTTGCCGTCTTTCGTAAAAAATCAAGGCGGCAAATGGCGCGGCTTATCTCTTGAAACGTTGCAACACATTAACGCCGGCTTTCTCAATGATGTTTTTTTTCCTGACGCCAAAAAAAATTTGCCCGCCGTCGTCATTCCCAACGATTCAGGCGGCGTCTACTTCAGAGCCATTGAAGGCAAATTCCACAAAAATAATAAGCCTATGGCTACCACCACAATTTTTTTGCCGCCTGCCGATTCTTTCGACTTATTCATTACCGAAGGACAAATTAACGCCGCCAGTATTTTTCAAGCCGTGCCTAATCCCAAATTCGGGATTATGGCTTGCAGCGGTACGAGTGGCGAAAAAATTATTCTCGAAAAACTTCAGCAACTAAAAAACAACGGTAAAAATTTCCGCGTCATTCTTGCCTTCGATAAAGATTCTAACGGCGCGGGACAAATTGCCGCCGAAAAAATTGTCGATTCGCTTACTGCGGCGGGTTACACCGTTTGCAGTATCGACATTACAGGCGTTTCCGACATGGATTTAAACGACATTCTAAATAAAGGCGACGAAAATTTATTAAGAAAATTAATGCAAAACGCGCTTGACCTTGCCGCCGACGAATTTGCCAAAACTGCCGATAAATCAAATAAAAATTTGTTTGGCGAACGTGCCGACGATTATTTCACCAATCAATTTCAAATTGACGTCAGCGAAAATCAGAAATTCAAGGATCGAAAGACCGGCTTTTCTAACCTTGACGACGAAATAAATTATTTTCTGCCCGGCGTTTACATTATCGGCGGGCTCCCTGCCTTAGGAAAAACTACTTTTGCCCTTCAGCTTTTGGATCAAATCGCTCGGAAAGGTGAAACTTGCATTTTTGTCAGCTATGAAATGGTTAAATGCTTTTTGTACTCAAAACTTTTAGCCCGCGAAGTTGCACGAATTGAAACCGATAATTTTAACAAGCCAATCAGCGGCAAAAATATTTATCGCCTTACTTCAACTCAAATTTCTCTCGGTAAAATTCACGACTTCCACAGATTAACCTACAACAAGGCTTTAAACAATTTCAGAAACGACAAAAAGCCTCTTTACATTTGGGAAGAAAATAAAATTAATATTGATTCTTTGCTGGAACGCATTAGAAAAATTTGCCTGACCCTTGAAAGCCCGCCCACTGTTTGTATCGACTACCTGCAACTTTTGACGGCGGGCAGTGATAATCCCAAAAACTCTATTGATGACGCTCTGCACAAAATTTTTAATTTTCGCCGTGAAACCAACTGCACTTTTATTTTAATCAGCAGTTTGAACCGCCAAAACTATAACACCGAAATTTCTTTTGAATCTTTCAAAGAAAGCGGCAGTATCGAATACAGCGCGGACGCTATTTGGGGCTTGCAACTTTTACTGGACAAGCGCACTCCCGCCGACGTTGAAAAAGCTAAAAAAGAAATTCCTCGAAAAATTCAGCTCAAATGCTTAAAAAATCGTTTCGGCGCAAATTTCGACATCGGATTTTTTTACTACCCGAATTGCGATACTTTTATTCCGATGCTTGAATACGGTATTTTAAACTCTGCCGAAGAAAACAATGAAAATGAAAATGGCGCGTATTGATTACCTGCAACCGCCATTTTTTTTTATACTGCGACTTTCAAAAATATTTTCGGCACAATTTTTGATATTTTTTTTGGCTTGTTGAATAGAAAATTTTCGGCGGTTGTTGGTAAAATCAAAAATGATACAAATTGCAAATTACAAATAAAAAAATTTGAAAGTTGGAATTTCTCAACCTTCAGCAAATGTCTTTTAGCAAGATTACCCGCGCCCCGGCCCGTCTCTGTTTTTGTCTGTGATTAAAATTTGTGTAAAAGGTATGGCGCGGCTGTACTGCTGAAATTTTTACCGCGCCTAACGCGAAAAACCTTGCAAATGCGAGGAGTACGAGCATTTGCTGGCAGAGCGTCTTTCTTTTTGGTACTTGCAAAGGC
>CAJOGS010000212.1:0-2933 GCA_905234045.1 uncultured Selenomonadaceae bacterium
AAAATAATTTTAAAAAACAGAATTATTCAACAGACCCTAGGGCGTGTTGAATAATTCCAAAATCCACAAATTTTTTTAAATCCGCAAAGTGCGGACGGTTTTTAGTGTGGTAGTGCGATAGCCAATAGCTGATAGCTAACCGCTACAACACTATCCAACTACTTTTGTTTCGGAAAAAAGAAAATACATTTAAAAAAATTTAAGTAACAAAAATTCATCAGTAAAATTTGATTTTTTCAACACGCCCTAGAAAAAATCAATTAGCAGTACTACAAAACTATTCAACTACCCCACTATTTTTAATGAATTAAGTATGAAAATTCAAGTTCAAACAACAAAAATGGCGTTAAGCCGCCATTTATTATTTAATAAATGTTCGGAAAATTTTAAAAAAAGACTTGCAATTTGTCGGTAAACTGCTATAATTAAATCATCGAAATAACTCTAGGTAAATTGACAAGGAGGAATGTTTTAAATGATACGTGAACAGATGTCGAAAATTGCAAAAGTTGTTGGTCGTGAAATTGTTGACTCTCGCGGTAATCCTACGGTTGAAGTTGATGTAGTTCTTGAAAGTGGTATAGTTGGTCGCGCGGCGGTACCTTCCGGCGCGTCCACAGGTGAAAATGAAGCTCTCGAACTCCGTGACGGCGACAAAGGTCGTTATCTCGGCAAAGGCGTTTTGAAAGCTGTTGAAAATGTAAATAAAATTATCGCTCCGGCTCTTGTCGGCGAATGTGTATTAAATCAACGTGCGCTTGATTATAAAATGATCGAACTCGACGGAACCCCAACAAAGAGCAAATTGGGCGCAAATGCTATTTTAGGCGTCTCCTTAGCTGCAGCTAAAGCAGCGGCTCAAGCTGTCGGGCTTCCTCTGTATCGTTACATTGGCGGTTGCAATACCTACAAACTGCCTGTTCCTATGATGAACATTATTAACGGCGGCGCACACTCCGACGCTCCTATAGCTTTCCAAGAATTTATGATTCGTCCTGTTGGAGCTCCCAACATTCGTGAAGCTATTCGTATGGGCGCAGAAGTTTTCCATAACCTTGCAAAACTCTTAAAGAAACGTGGTCTTTCCACAGCTGTCGGCGATGAAGGCGGCTTTGCACCGAAACTTGACGGCATTGAAGATGCTCTCAATATTATCGTTGAAGCCATTAAAGCAGCCGGCTATGAACCGAAAAAAGATGTTACCATTGCTATGGACTGCGCGGCCTCTGAATTTGCTTACAATGAAAATGGCGAATGGTTCTATGATTATAAACGTCTCAAAGACGGCAAAGAAAAAGATCCTAACGGCAAACGCCTTAGCGCAAAAGAACAAATCGACTTCCTTGAAGAATTAATTACAAAATATCCGATTGACTCTATCGAAGATGGTCTTGATGAAAATGACTGGGAAAACTGGGTAGAATTAACAAAGAGAATTGGCAGCAGATGCCAACTCGTAGGCGACGACCTTTTCGTCACAAATACCAAATTCCTCGAAAAAGGCATCAAGATGGGCGCGGCTAACTCAATCCTTATCAAAGTCAATCAGATTGGCTCTTTGACAGAAACTCTCGAAGCCATTGAAATGGCTCATCGTCATAACTACACGACCGTTACTTCACACCGCTCCGGCGAAACTGAAGACGCAACTATTGCTGACATCGCAGTAGCAACTAACAGCGGACAAATTAAGACAGGTTCAATGAGCCGTACAGACCGTATGGCAAAATACAACCAGTTGATCCGCATTGAAGAGGAACTCGGCAAATGCGCAGTCTATGATCGCGCACCGCTCCTCAACAAAACTTTTGGTCGTCCCTGATACGGCAAATAATTAACAAGTGAATATTCGAGGCACTGCGTTAGTCTTGACGTGGTGCCTTTTGAGTTTACTAAATGGGGATTTTAAAATGCTTACTCAAAAAAATGTAATTTCAATGCTACTGGGGCACGCAATGGCGGACGCTGTAGGCGTTCCCGTCGAATTTACAAAAAGAGTTGTACTGAAATTAAATCCCGTCACAGGCATTAGAGAACACGGCACTTACGATCAGCCCGCCGGTACGTGGTCAGATGATACAAGTTTGACTGTCGCCGCTATGGAAAGTATGGCACGGCTGAAAAAAATTGACTACGCCGACATTTTGAAAAATTTTTGGGATTGGTACACCGAAAGTAAATTTACTGCCACTGATGATACTTTTGACTGCGGCAACACCACTTCAAATGCAATTAACAATTTCAAAAAAGGAATTACGCCTTTAAATTGCGGTCCTAATCAAGATTATATGGCGGGGAATGGCTCTTTGATGAGAATTTCGCCCGTTGCAATGTATCTGTATATGACGCAAGGAAATAATTTTGACGCTGAAACTTTTGAAACGGTTCATAATTTTTCAAGAATTACTCACGGCGCGGGGAATTGTTTAATTGCTTGCGGGATTTACTGCTTAATTGCCGCTGAAATTTTCGACGGACAAAATTTAAAAACTGCGATTTCAAACGGCTTGAATAAAGCTGAAAATTTTTATGGCAACCGCCTTGAATTTGAAGACGATTTTAAAAATTTTGCGCGGCTTTTCGATAAAAATTTTGCAAACCTTTTTGAAGACGAAATAAACAGCAGCGGTTATGTTGTTGACAGTTTGGAGGCGGCTGTTTGGTGTTTGCTGAATACTGACAACTACAAAGATTTAGTTTTAAAAGCTGTAAATTTAGGCAGAGACACCGACACTATTGGAGCGATTGCCGGCGGACTTGCAAGCGCGTTTTACGGCGTTGAGCAAATTCCCGCAGAATGGCTTGATGTTCTCAAGAAAAAAGATTATCTTATACAAGTGGCAACCGATTTTTATAAAACTTTTGAAATTAATATTTAACCTTCAGGCAATGTAAAAAGTGGCAAAAAAAAAATTAAAAAATTTTTTAAAAAG
>CAJOGS010000212.1:2956-6710 GCA_905234045.1 uncultured Selenomonadaceae bacterium
ATTGAAAGTAAAAATTGAAAGGACGTTTTGAAAATGAAAGACGAAAAAATTTTGGAATAAGAAATGTTGAACGATGAAGAATTAGACAATGTTGCAGGTGGTACAACTTATGAATCTCAAAATGATGTGAGACTTTTAAGAGATATGGGTACTGTTAGCGGTGATAATGCTGTTAGTGTTATTTATGATCCTTCAGCATTGACGAGAGTGTCAGAAATTTTGTGTAAGGTCGAGTAAGAATCGCGCTAGCACGCCAATTAAATTTCAACTTACACAAAAAATTTACACAATCTTGACAAGAGCGTGGGCAAAAAATGGGGTTTCGTTTGTTGCTCAGAAGAATTCTGGAACTTCTAATGAATATTATATCGGAGATCAACAGGTTACTCGTGAAACAGCAATGAAATATTTGCTTGAAAAAAACAATACCACCAATATCAGTCTTGTTAATTACGTCTAATCAAAAATTAATCGCTAAAAGTCAGCTTATAAATTCAAACAAGAAAAAATCCCTCGGCGCGTCGGTCGGTGGGATTTTTTTAATGAATGGCTTGACGTTATCAAGAAAAAATATTATCTTACATAATGTTAAAAGATTTTTACACTACACTTGAAAGGAAGAATAGCTAAATGGAATTGAAAACTGTATTGACGATTGGCGGATCGGATTGTTCAGGCGGCGCGGGTATTCAAGGCGATATTAAAACTTTGACGGCTAACGGCGTTTTTGCAATGTCAGTGGTTACGACTTTGACGGCTCAAAATTCAACCGGTCACCGCGCTTATATGGACGTTTCGCCGGATTTTTTGGCTAATCAAATTGATATGATTTTTGAGGACGTGCCGCCGACTGCAATAAAAATTGGCGCAGTACCGACGCAAGATTTAATTTTAACGCTTGTTGAAAGACTTCAAAGTTTCGGCGCAAAAAATATTGTTACGGATTTGGCAATGGTTGCGAATGACGGCACGAAATTAATTGAAGCGGACACGGCTACACTTTACGCAGAAAAAATTTTCCCGCTGTCAACGCTTGTAACTTTAGGTTTGAAAGAATTGGAATTTTTCAGCGGTATGAAAGTTTCAAATCGTCAAGAAATTACCGACGCGGCTAAGGCAGTTTCTGAAAAATATTCCTGCGCAGTTTTGGCGAAAGGCAACAACGATGAAAACGACGCAAGCGATCTTTTATTTGAAAATAATGCTCCGCGTTGGTTCAGAGGTAAAAAAATTGATACCAAAAATACACACGGCGCGGGCGCGGCGTTAGCATCAGCCATTGCGGCAGGTATTGCCAAAGGTTCAACTTTGATTGAGTCAATCGACGCGGCGAAAAGATATTTAACTGGCGCGTTGAGTTCAGGATTGGTTATTGGAAAAGGCATTGGTTCAATAGATCACGGCTGGAATTTGCGTTAATGCGCGTTGAAAAATTTGCAATTTTAATTGCGGATGTTTTTTTGTATAAAATATTTTGTTGCTTAGGGCGTGTTGGAAAAATCTTTGTTACTAAGATTTTTTCTATTGAACGAAATTTTTATTTGCTTGTCCTGCGCGACCTCTTAGTTCTTCGCTATCAATCTGCAAAATTTATTTCACTAATCCCTACTCACTAACCACTAGTCACTAAAAAGCCGTTGCGCGTACAAACGCGCTTTTCTTTTTTGCAACAAATGCAGTGCATATTAAAAATAATTTAATAACAGCTACTAAAAAAAATTTACTTGACATTTTTAAAAACTTTGTAGTATAATTAGCAACGGTTAATGGCGCTATCGTCAAGTGGTTAAGACACCGCCCTTTCACGGCGGGTTCGTGGGTTCAAATCCCGCTAGCGTCACCATTTTTTTTTGCAGTTTTCACGACGGGTAGCAAATGCTCTTATTCCTCGCATTTGCAGGGTTAAAATCCCGCAAGTGTTCACATTTTTTGGAGACTTTCAAAAATGTTGGCAAAAGTTTCAATTATCGCAATGCAGTTTTAAAATTTCGTAAGCGTTGATATTTTTGGAGACTTTCAAAAATGTTGGCAAAAGTTTTAATTATCGCAGTGCAGATTTAAAATTTCGTAAGCGTTGATATTTTTGGAGACTTTCAAAAATGTTGGTCAAAGTTTTAATTATCGCAGTGCAGATTTAAAATTTTGCAAGCGTTCACATTTTTTGCAGACTTTCAAAAAAGTTAGCGAAAGTTTCAATTATCGCAGTGCAAAGTTAAAATTTTGCAAACGTTGATATTTTTTGCAGACTTTCAAAAAAAGTTAGCGAACGTTTCAATTTATCGCAGTGCAGGGTTAAAATCCAAATGCCGTAACTGATTTTAATATCAGTTGCAAAAAATCCGTCGATTAATATAGTTTTGTAGGAAAGATTTCCTGCTCATTGGAAAGAGGCCCGGTAGTTTAGTTGGTTAGAATGCCGCCCTGTCACGGCGGAGGTCGTCAGTTCAAGTCTGATCCGGGTCGCCATTTTGAAAATAATTTGATGATATATAAAAACTAGAAATGCTGTAACCTTCCGCGTTGCAGCATTAATTTTTTTGTCAAGGAAGCTGATATAATGTTTCTCGAAGAAAGACAAGCAAAAATTTTAGAAATATTGACAATTAACGGCAAAGTTTTAGTAAAAGAACTTGCCGAAATGTTCAACGTTACCGAAGATTCAATCAGAAAAGATTTAGCCGCGCTGGAAGTTGCGGGACAACTTCGCAGGACATACGGCGGCGCAGTTACCATTAAAGAAAAATTACAGATGACTGAGGCACAGAGACGCCGAATCAATTCAGTTGACGCAAAAAGAAAAATCGCCGCCGCCGCTGTCAAAATTATTTCGCCGAATGATTTAATTTTTCTCGACACTTCCACAATCAGTATCGCCATTGCCGAAATTTTGGAGAAGAAAGACGCGCCGTACAAAATTATTACAAATATGGTTGATGTGCTTGTAATGTTGGCGCGCAATCCCCACATAAATATTATTTTTGCGGGCGGGCAAATTAATAAAAGCCGTGACGGTTTTTGCGACGGATTAAATTTGGAATTTATGGCGAAATTTCGCCCCGATATTTCCTTCATTGGAGTTGTCGGCGTTGACGTGAAAAAAAATTCTCTGACTTCATATGACATTGACAGCGGGATTCACAAGGCGAAAATTTTAAGTATCAGCAAAAATTCTTATATAATGGCGGAGTCGGGAAAATTTGGCGTTGAGGCAAATTATAAATTTGCGACATTGGAGAATGTGCGCGGAATTATCACTGAAACGAAAATTGACGACGAAAATTTTAAAGCGTTGCAAGATTTGAATTTAGAAATAATTTTGCCGGAAATTAGGGACTAGGGGCTAGGGGTTAGTGATTAGTTGTTAGTTGTTAGGGCGTGTTCACATTAAAGAATCAACAATCATTGAAAATAAAATAAATCCAGAATATAAAATATCTAATTTATCATAACGAGTAGAAATTCTTCTGAAACGTTTGAGACGACTGAAAAATCTTTCAATCACGTTTCTGATTTTATAAAGTCTATTGCTTTTTGGTTGTACAACAGATTCGGAGATTTTCGGCAGTCAATCTGATATTATCTCCTTGATATGCCCTGTCCATTAAGAGAAATTTATTTTCTTTAAAATAAGGTGTGAAATAGAGTAATTTGATACCTTCGGGCGAATCATTTTTCTCTCCAGCTGATAAAGAAAAAGTCAAGGCTGCTCTGTCAGACGCGGTAACCATATGTATTTAATCAAGACAAATAAAAT
>CAJOGS010000213.1 GCA_905234045.1 uncultured Selenomonadaceae bacterium
CTTTGCAATATCCAAATTTGTAAACCAACAAATATTTCCCATTCGTCGCCATTTTTGCCCGTCCGAATCAATTTTAAAATCAGTTTTTTTCTCTTCGTAATATTCGGGAACTTTAAACCAAAAATGACCGCTGTTATAGCCGAGCCAAATTTTATTTTCCATAAACAGCGGAAAAATTTTTTGATAAGTAATGTTATTCATATTTCCGACAATCAAAAATTTTTTATCGAAGTCAACAAGTTGCTGAAGATATTCGCGAAAAAGACTGAACGGCGGATTGGTCACAACAATATCAGCTTGTTGCAAAATTTTTTTACATTCTTCGGAGCGGAAATCACCTGCAGAAAAATTTTCGTCGCCTTTGAGTTCCATTAAATTATTTTTTCCCGTCTTAATTATGTGCTGAACGTCAAGCAAGTCTGGGTAGCCGTCGCCATTCCAATCTTTGACTTCAGTAATTTCAACTTTGAAGGCTTTTTTTGCAGAAATTTCTTCGACTTCATCAAAAAGCGAAAATTCTTTGCCTGCAACAGGTGAGCCGCAATAATTTGTTGCAATAAGTTTTTTCAAGCCAAACGAATTAAACCTCACGGCAAAATATTTAAAAAATTCGCTTTCATACGGGTCATCGCAGTTGCAAAAAATAATTTTATCTCGAAAATGTTCACGATAATGTTTCAATTCATTTTCGACAAGTGAAATATCTGTATAAAATTCGTCCTGCTTATTTTTGAATGAATCTTTCAAGTTACTGTTTCCAGCCAAAATTTTTTCACCTCTCAAAAGGTTTACCAACAAACAAAACCATACGAAGTAGCTGATAATATCTATGACCTCATACTGACCGTTACTACCAAAAGTCGTAATTGTATCCAACATAAAAAAAATTTTTTTATGTTTTTTATGTAAGTTGACTATTGAATTTATGAACCTTGTAAAACTTTCTTGAACTTCAAGAGAAAAATCTTCAGGCAATTCAACTTCGGCAGATTCAATTTCTGCTAAATCAAACTCACCGTTTTTTTTTAATCTGATTTCCTTCAAAATTTCAGCGAGAGTTTTTTGCTGATAGTTATCCAGCTTTTTCATCTCTTCCAAAAAATTTATCGACGCATTTTTAACTGCCAAAGCTGATTTAAAAAAATTTTCAGATTGTACAATCTTGGTAAGATTATCAAAATTTATATTTTGCAAAGCAGGTTGAATTAAGTTATTTGCCGCTTGCATTTCCGCCATTAAAGATGCAGGAATTGCCATTTCACTCCAAATTTTCTGCTGTTTTACCATTGCTTGATATGCAGGAGACGACGCAAATTTTTGAGCCCATTGCATCTGTTTTACAACTTCAGGAGAAATATTCAACGTATTTTGTGTTGATGGCATTCCAATCACTAAATTTTGCAGTGCAGACATATTTCCCATTGCAGTTTGTAAATTGGAAAATTTATTTACATCGTTCATAATGTCCTCCATTACAATATTTTTTTAAATTATAACACTCAATAAATTTTTTCACATTATACCACAAAAAAATCTCCGACAAATTTTTTTATCGGAGAACCTTATCATTTCAAAAATTTTTTTCTTCAACTTTAGAAAATTTTTCAAGATTATCGCTCGGCAAGGATTGAACAAACTTTTCAAGTCCCGCCACTCGCTCCTGCAAAATTACTATTATTCCTTCATCTCGATTCAACCTGTACACCAAATAAAATACCAACAAAATAAAAAATCCCGTTATCAAAAAAATCTCCTCCACTCCGTCTCTACTTTCGGCAATGAAACATTTCTATATTCCAGCCAATGGCGATTAAAATTTTCCTGTCCGTACTTTTCTAAAATTTCATTCGCCTTTTTGTTGTCAGCTTTATTGACTGCAACATACGCAAGCGAAATCGGACAATTTTCCAACGCTAAATCATACAGTCTGCAACCCAGCGATAGTGATAGGTAACTCTTTGAAGTAATCTCTAAGTTTTCCCCCACTCCACACCGTGCATGCGACTTTCACCGCACACGGCGTTCCATCTTTGACTTTCATTTTAATCTAATCAATCTACCTAAAGGATTTTATTTCCAACTAATTTTCTCAACACATTCAGTTTTTCAATGTCAGGCTTGCAGATTTTCAAATGTTTTTGAATTATTTCTGCGTTTGTTGCGTGTATAAGTTTATGAACTGTTGCTGTGACTAAAATTAAATTTTGGTATTCGTCCGTTCCACCTTTGCATTTTGGGACTTTATGGTGACAGTGCATTTCTTCCGCTGAAGTAAAACTTCTTCCCGTGACTGCACATTTCCCTTTCTGTGCAAAGTACAGTGAAATTCGATTGTCAGCATATTCTACACTTTTGGTGTAAATTGGTTGTTTCAGTAGCTTGTATTTTATACTGTCCACTTCCACAACTTCCGCTTTATTGCTTTTGTACTTTGGAATTTTAAATTGTACATAGCCTATTGGATAAATTGGCTCACCGCCTAAATATCTTAACATTGCTGACTTACCGTATCTTACCTTTTCAGCCTGTGTAAGGTTCCTTCCTGTCTTTTTGCCACCTTTAAGCCTGTTTGTGATAACAGTCATAACTGCTCTGTTGAGTTTAGCACAGTCAAGATTGATATTTGTCGCAATTCGGTAGTAGTTCTGTATTCCCAGTACCATTAAATTATACTGTCTGATTTCCTCAAATTGTGTCTTTCCGTTTCGTGGTCTGGCAATTCTTTTAACCTGTGCAATTAAGTCACACCTTTTGTTTTTCAACTGTTTATCACTTATGTGAGATTTATTGACCATTTTGCCGCCTTTGGAATAGACTTTGATTTTGAATCCCAGAAATTCAGAGTATTTTCTCTTAACGTTGACGACTCTAGTTTTTTCCTGTGAGACTTCCAATTTCAGACGTTCTTTAAGCCATTGCGTTACTGCAATTTTTGTTTTTTCAGCCGAAGTTTTTGTTCTGCAGAAAATTCTGAAGTCGTCAGCATATCGTACTATGTACATTTCTTTGAGCCTAGTTTTTCTCATTGCTGCGTAACCATTACTTTTAGCTCCCAATTTATTCATTGAGTATTTGTAGACAACAGGATTTTCTTCCCAATTATTCTCAATCCAATGGTCAAGTTCATTTAGCACAATATTTGCTAAAAGTGGCGAAATTATTCCGCCTTGCGGTGTCCCTTTGCTTGGATAAATGACTTCTCCATTTGGCAATTTTATTGGAGCTTTTAGCATACGTTTAATTTTTCCAAGAAAATGTTTATCTCTGATTCCCAACGTCCACATTTGCCGAATCAGCTTATTATGATTTACATTATCGAAAAATCCTTTTATATCAAATTCTATGACATAATGGCATTTGCTTTTGTGTATCCTTCTGTAGGTTTCCGCTATTGCGTTTTCGACTGAACAATTTGGTCTAAAACCGTAGCTGTTCCTGCTGAACTTTGCCTCACAGATTGGTTCAAGAACTTGTTTGAAACATTGCTGAATCAGTCTGTCCCATATGCACGGTATTCCCAATGGTCGTAAGTCTCCGTTAGGTTTTGGAATTTCCTTCCGTCTAACAGCCTTAGGTTGATAACCTCTCTTTGTACCTGAAACAATATATCTGACTTTGGCAGTCACTTCTTCGGCTGTTAATCTGCTTATATCTGAAATTGTCAACTTATCTGTTCCTGCAGTATGACTTCCTGTGTTGTTTTTGATGTTTCTGTACGCAA
>CAJOGS010000214.1 GCA_905234045.1 uncultured Selenomonadaceae bacterium
GATGAATAAGAGCATTTGCTCGGTGCGTTTTTTTCGCGGACGAAAAAACAGCACCGCTAAAAGCTCCTTTCTTTTTGGTACTTTTTCATCTAAAGAGCACGCTTGCTTCGCAACCGTGCAGGAGCAGCAAAGAAAAAGTACGTTCAATATTAAAAAATTTCAGGAAAAAATTTGATAACAGACTTTTTCAACACGCCCTAATTTTTCAATTCGTCATAGTTACCAATAAAAATAAATATGATATAATTACTCAAACGTTTTTGAATAATTGGGGTGATTTTTATGGAGTACAGGCGAATATTTGCGATTGGCGATATTCACGGACGTTTTGACAGATTGTCTTCAGTCTTCAACAAAATTAATTTTGACGCCGAAAAAGATTTTTTGATATTGCTCGGCGATTATATAGACAGAGGAAATGAAAATTTGCACTGCCTGCAATGGGCAATGAAAATGAGCGAATTTAAAAATGTCGTAGTTCTGCGCGGCAATCATGAACAAATGATGTTATATTATTATTTAATGGGAAATTTTGAATCGACAATCTGGCTGCCGAACGGCGGAAAATTCACAAAGGCGGAAATTGATGACTGGTGCAAAAATGATCCCGATTTTCTGAAAAAGGCGTTAAAATTTATTTATGAGCGTCCGCTTTATCATCAAATGAAAATTAACGGCAAGGATTATATTTTTGTACACGCGGGCTTAAAACCGGGAGTACCGCTTGAAAATCAAACAGAAGAATCGCTGCTTTGGATACGCGACGAATTTTATAACGATTACGACGGCGACGCCGAAGTAGTTTGCGGACACACTCCGACGCCATATTTGGAAGTGTCATCAGAAATGGCGGAAAGAGATCCATATATGCCGATAAGGTTACCGAACAAAATAACTTTGATGGATACAGGTTCATTTTTGAAAAGCGGCAAAATTTCTTGCATAGATATTTTAACGGGATACATTTGGCAATCTTCGTAATTAAAAAAATTACAAAGGAGAGATTTAAAAATGGCGGTAAAAATAATTTTGTCTGACATTGACGGAACATTTTTGAGGAAAGATAAAAGCGTTCCAAAAATGCACGAAAAGGCTTTAAAAGAAATTCTGGCGCAAGGAATTGAATTTGCGTTTGTATCGGCAAGAATGCCGGAAGCAATTTATCCAATTACCGACGGAATAAAATTGCCGCATACGGCGGTAATAAGTTACAGCGGCGCAATGGTTTTAACTGCAGATGAAAAAATTTTGTACGATAAAAAAATGCTGCTTGAAGACACGAAAAATATTTTGTCGGCAATGGAAAACGGCTGGAAAAATATTTCAATAAATTATTACACCGGGCGCAAATGGTACGTCCGCAAAATTGATGAGCGCGTGCAATACGAAATAAAAATAACGCAAGCAACGGCAGAAATTGCAGAATTTGAAGATTTAATCGCAAAAAATATTTTGCCGAACAAAATTTTAATAATGTGCGAGCCGCCAACTTGCGAAGAAATGGAAAGTAAACTCAGCGCGCAATTTCCAAAATTAAATGTTGTACGTTCTGCGCCGCATTTGTTGGAAATAATGGACAAAACTGTTTCAAAGGCAACGGGAATTGAAGTTTTGCTGAAACATTACGGCTTTTCAGTTGACGAGGCAATAGCGTTTGGCGATAACTACAACGATATTGAAATGCTTGAATATATTCCGCAAAGTGTGACAATGGGCAACGCGCCGGAAAAAATTTTGCAAATTGCAAATAACGTTACCGACACAAGCGAAGTCGGCGGAATTTTTACCTACCTGAAAAAAATCGGATTAATTTAAATTTTTTCTTCGTTTGTGCGTGTAGAATTTATTGCAACGTATGCAATTTTTTTCTACGCCTTTTCTTTAAAAAAAGTAATCTATGGCGTTTTGAATAAATCATTTTTTAAATATTTTCATATTGAACGAACTTTTTCTTTGCTCGGGCTTGTTGAAAAAATCAAATTTTACTGATTAAATTTAGTTACTTAAATTTTTTTAAATATACTTTCTTTTTTCCAAAGCAAAAAAAGTACTAAATAGCCGCGCAAGTACCAAAGAAAAAGTGCTTTAATGAATCCCTAGTCCTTAGCCCCTATACTGCCGCACTTTGCGGATTTTTTTAAAATTGTGGATTTTGGAATTAATCAACACGCCCTAGAAAAAATCTTTATTGCTGAAAATTTTTTAAAACTGATTTATCAAAACTACCTAAACCAATATTTAGAGCGTGTTGGTAAAATCAATTTTAAGATATTTCTATAGACTGTTGGTAAAATATTTTCTTATTGAACGTACTTTTTCTTTGTCTTGTAAAAATTACTCGTCGAATTTGCAAGTACCAAAAAGAAAAGGCGTTTAACCGCCAGAGATTCAATCCTGAAATTGTGGCGGCGGTCATCCGTGACCGCCGTTAATTATACTTGCAAAGGTTACTCTATTTTTGATTTTACCAACAGCCCCTAAACCAATATTTAAATCAGTTTATAAACACTTTCCGGAATTTGTAACAGACGCAAAAAAGCCGCCTAAACTCTTGCAAGCTGTAGCGGCTAAAAAATATATTTTGTCAATTTTTACTTGAGATAATCTTCAAAATTTGTAAATTCCAAATTCAGTGCGTCAGCAACTGCTTTATTTGTAAGTTTGCCGCCAATGGTATTTAAACCTTTTGCGAGTCCTCTGTCAGCATTGCAAGCAACTTTCCAGCCGTCATTTGCAATTTTTAAAGCGTAAGGCAAAGTTGCATTTGTCAAAGCAAGCGTCGAGGTACGTGCAACCGCGCCGGGAATATTTGCAACAGAATAATGAATTACGCCGAATTTTTCAAAAGTCGGGTTATCGTGCGTTGTAACTTTATCGCAAGTTTCAACCGAGCCGCCTTGATCTATTGCAACGTCAACAATTACCGAGCCTTTTTTCATTTCGCTTACCATTTTTTCGGTAACAAGTTTTGGAGTCTTCGCACCGGGAATTAAAACTGCGCCGACAAGTAAATCAGCCTGTTTTGTCCATTCGGCGATATTGTAACTGTTAGAAATGACAGTGCAAATTCTGCCGCCGAAAATATCGTCAAGATAACGCAATCTGTCAATCGACAAATCAATAACCGTGACACGTGCGCCCATTCCGACAGCCATTTTTGCCGCGTTCGTGCCGACAATTCCGCCGCCGACGATTACAACTTGACCTGCCGCAACGCCACTGACGCCGCCGAGTAATACGCCGCGCCCGCCATATCGACTTTCAAGGAAATGTGCGCCAATTTGAATTGACATTCTGCCCGCAATTTCACTCATCGGAGCTAAAAGCGGCAAACTTTTTCCGTCACGTCCGACAACCGTTTCATAAGCAATGCCTGTAACTTTTTTGTCAAGCAATGCCTTTGTAAGTGCAGGTTCCGGCGCAAGGTGCAAATATGTAAATAAAATTTGTCCTTCATGGAAAAGTTCATACTCAGATTCAAGCGGCTCTTTAACTTTGATAATCATTTCGGAATCGTCAAAAATTTTTTTCTTGTCAGAAATAATTTCCGCGCCGACAGATTTATAATCTTCGTCTGAAAATCCGCTGCCAATGCCGCCGCCTTGTTCAATTAAAACTTTGTGCCCTGCTTTTACAAGTGCTTCAGTTCCCGCCGGCGTCAATCCTACGCGGTTTTCATTGTTTTTGATTTCCTTTG
>CAJOGS010000215.1 GCA_905234045.1 uncultured Selenomonadaceae bacterium
CTTCAATGGTGAATCTTTAACGAAAGTTTCATTATTATCCAGTAAAATTCTGCAATACCAGTCTGGATTTCCCAAATGTACTACTTCAACAAAATCATTAAAATTCTTCCCATTGATAAAATCATCATATTTGTTTAAATCGTGTATATTCAAGCCAATCAAAAAAGAAACCAAAATCTCAAAGTAAAAAAAATTTTGAGGTTCAAAATCTGTACGGTATTTTTTAGGAATCGCAACCTCCAAATATTGCAAATACCGAGTTATTTCACGCAAGCTAAAATTATATTTTCGTATCACTGATTTTGCTACATCATATCGTGCTGGTGGAGTAGAAAGATTTATTGACTGGAATGAAGTGTAATATTTTTCCATATCAACAGCCGGAAGTGGTATCGAAAAATCAAAAAATCTGTTCAAATACTGGTCTGCATTAAAATCATTGCCGTAGTGACGCTTGATAGTGTGTTGTAACTCCAAAGAATTGATAGTAAGCACAAAAATAACTTTTTCGTGCAAAAAATGATGCTTGATTCTCTCAAGTAAACGTACTGCAAAATCTGGACAACAGCGGTCAAGTTCATCAATGAAAAAAATAATTCGCGAATCTTCAGGATATTTTTCCAAAAGCGTATCAAAAATATCATTTAAAATTTGATCCGTTTCTTTAATTTTTTTTAACTCTTCAAAAGGATTTTTTCCCTTAATCGAATCTAAAAATTGTTTAATACGTGGACCGCCAATAGATGTTGAAATTATTTCCATACCAGATGTAATTCTGTCCCACCAGTTTTTATCAGTAACTTCATACTGTTGTAAATCCGCTATATCGTGTAACATTGTAAAAATTATTGACAAAATAGGGTCATTATCACAATCATTACTCCAAGCGTCATAGTACACAGGGATATAATGCTTAACTGGAGGATTTTTTAAATACTTTTCGATACATTCTTTAACTTTTACCAACTCTTCATTCGACGAATCATAACTTCGCAACACCATTTGAGTCTGCTTTACAAAAAAAGTTTTTCCATTTCCCCAAGAATCATTTAAAGCAATGGCGATATTCCCTTCGGTTTTATCTAAAAACGCAATGAAATGAGCAATACTTTCATTGCGTCCGACTGAATCTGCTAAAAGTGTATTTTTCAAGTTATCAAAAGTTGGTTTCAACTCGTAATTAATCATATCATCGCCCTTTCAAAACTAGTCAATGCCATATCCAATACCTCTGAAAGCGTCCGTTAATTTTTCCTGCGCCGCCTTTTCTTCTGACAAAATTTTTTTCATTTCGTTTTGAATACGTTGCATTTCTGCCGGAAAATCTATTTCTAAATCGTGATCAATGAATTCAACATATTTACTCGGCGCAAGCGAATAATCTTTTTCTTGAATTTCTTTCAATTTTGCCGACTTACAAAGTTCGGGAACATCTGAATAATTTTGGCGATTCTCACTTTGCCAGCCGTGATAAATTTTTTTCACTTCTGAAATTTGCTCATCACTCAAAATCGTTTTCTTTTTCTTCTTGCCTTTGTCTATAACTATTTCTTCGACTTGACTATCCCAACGCCTTAAATCTATAAATAAAATTTCGCCCGCTCTGTCTCGAACTTTTCTGCCGTTGACTGTAGCTGCTTTTTTGTTCATATTCAAAATCCACAAAGTTACTGAAATATCTGTCGTGTAAAACATATCTCGCGGCAAAACTATAATCGACTCTACAACATCACGCAAGATAATTTCTTTGCGAAGTTCATACTCAATATCATCAGCATTGAGTGCGCCATTCGCTAACAAAAATCCTGCTATCCCGTGTTCTTTGTTAAGTTTGGAAATTATGTGCAGAATCCACGCATAATTTGCATTTGCAACCGGCGGAACTGCAGGAAATCCTTCAAAGCGTTCATCATCTTTCAATTCATCTGTATCTCTCCAATTTTTCAGATTAAATGGCGGGTTTGCCATAATATAATCTACTTTTAAATTTTTGTGCAAATCATTTGTAAAAGTTGACGCGGCAGTTACTCCAAGATCGTGAGCGATTCCACGTCCTGCAAGATTCATTTTGCACAGTCTCCAAGTTTCCGCGTTGCTTTCCTGCCCAACTATCGAAATTTCATTTTTGTTACCGTTATGACTTTCAACAAATTTCATCGACTGTACAAACATTCCGCCACTTCCGCAACAAGGATCGTAGACAATCCCGCTAAACGGCTCAATCATTTCCGCAATAAGTTTTACTACGCAAGCCGGCGTATAAAATTCGCCATCTTCTTTTGTTCCTGCCGCTGCATAAGCGCGCAGAAAATATTCATACACTCTTCCTATAAGGTCTTTATCCTGAAATTGCTTTTCATCAATTTTATTTACGTTGTCTATAAGCGATTTTATTTTTGGTTGTCCTGCTCCAAGTGTTGAAAACAAATTGAGCGGCAACGCGCCTTTCAAACCGTCGTTTTGTTCCTCTATGTCTGACATCGCAGTATCAATAATTACATCAATCTTGCTGTTAGACGCGCTCTTCACTATGTACGACCAACGCGCAGTTTCATTCAAATAAAAAACATTTGCCGCGTTATAAAATGTTGCGTCCTCCAAAAACATTGGAATATTTCCATGCTTTTTGATAATTTCTTCGCGGCGTTTTTGAAATTTATCTCCGGCAAATTTTAAAAATACCAGTGCTATTACTGCGTCTCGATTTTTTTCCGTGCTTCCTATTCCTCTCAGGGCTATTCGGCAATTCCACAATATATTTTCAAGTGAAATTGAAGTGTCTTTTTTGATTTTCGCCATTATACCTTCTCCTCATTTTGTTTGTGTAAAAGTTCCAAAAAATAAAAGCCCGCCTTTCGACGGACTTTCAAGCTGCAGTTGCATTTCTCATTCTCCTCTGTTAAAATTTAACATACAACAAAAAACAAATACGGAGACTTTGCATTTTCTGCATTTGTATTTTACCAGATATAACGAAAAATGCAAGCTCCGAAAGGAGTGATTAATTTGAAATTGTATTCAGCTAAAGAAGCTGCCGAATTTCTCGGCATTTCCGTCCGTACTTTTAAAACGGTGATTAAAAAATTTGGTCTTCAACCTGAAAAAATTATTGCACACGGTGAAAAGCTTTATTCAGGTGTGCAACTTTCACTTTTGCAAAATTCAGATGTGCAATTTCCCTATCATAAAAAATTCAGGTGTGAAAATGTCAGAAAATTTGACAATAAATCTATGCAGGACGCCAAATTTCAACCGTCAAAAATGAACAAAAAAACTTCCAAAAAAACAGAAATCCCCAAAATTAATTTAAACCCGATGAAATATTTAGTAATTCCTGTTGATAAGCTCACCAACGTCATCTTTGATACTGATAAAGCTGATGCGGAGGAAATTATTGAAAACCGCAAACTCGGTATTGTTACCCCTATTCAACTCACTCTTCCTAACAACAGCAACGGTAAACCTATTCCGTTGTCTCCTTTCGATAAACTTATTTTCTGGATCGCCTTATCTGAACAAAACGCCGGTAATATCGGTGTAAGTTACACTCGTATTTTCCATTCTCTCGGCGGTGGACAAAAATTAAGCAATGCTCCTAGGGCGTGTTGGCAAAGCCTAAATTTGAATCATTACGGCAGCGAGAATAATGAAATTCAGAAAACAATTTGACAATTTGTCGTAACGTGTGGCAACG
>CAJOGS010000216.1 GCA_905234045.1 uncultured Selenomonadaceae bacterium
CAAAAAATTTTAACTACTACACTACACAACTACCGAACTACTCCACTACTATAAAAAAATAAAGCGTTTGCAGTTAAACTTTCCTACGCAATTTGCGCTTGCCTGCGGTTTAACTGTAAACGCCATAAAACATTATCCGGCGACAATGTTTAGCGATTGTTCAATTTTTTTGCGCGGCGAAAAATCTTTTTAATTCTTCAGCCGCCGATTTATTCATACTCGGAACGCTTAAAAGTTCATCAAGCGTGGCAGATTTTATTTTTTGAATGGTGCCGAAATGTTTAAATAAATCTGCGCGACGCTTTTTACCGATTCCCGAAATATTATCAAGTTCAGATTTCAAATTTCTTTTGCGACGCAATTTTCTATGGTAAGTTATGGCGAATCTGTGCGCCTCGTCTCTGATTCTTTGCATTAAATAAAGTGCCTGACTGTTGCGCGGCAATTCGACGGGTTCAGATTTACCTTCAACAAAAATTAATTCAAACTGTTTGGCAAGTCCGACAACGGGGACTTCGTGCCCGAATCCGCGTATAATTTCCAGCGCGGAATTTAATTGCCCAATGCCGCCGTCAATAACGATTAAATCCGGCAAATTTTCCGCCTTGCCGTAACGCCTTTCTGTAACTTCCCGCATTGACAAAAAATCATCAGGCTTACCTTCAGTGGAGCGAATTTTAAAGCGGCGGTAACTTTTTTTGTCGGGAACGCCATTTTCAAAAACGACCATTGACGCCACAGTTTCCGCGCCTTGAAAGTGCGAAATGTCAAAACATTCCATTCGACGCGGCAATTTCGGCAAGTTCAAATATTTTTGCAATTCAACAACCGCGCCTACAGTTTGAGCATTTTTTAAATCTGCGCGCGCGGCTTTTTCTTCGAGAAATTTTTTGGCGTTTTCGACAGCCATTTCAACCAGTTCAAATTTTATTCCGCGTTTCGGTTCAGAAATTTTCACATTCAGCCATTCAGAAAAAATTTTTAAATCGTCATCAGTCAAACTGACAGGCAGTAAAATTTCTTCAGCCGAAATTTTTGTACTGCTGTAATATTGTTTTAGAAATTCGGAGATAACTTTTTCATCTGATTCATCAGCCGCGCCGCTTAACAGAAAACTTTCACGCCCCGTAACTTTGCCGTCACGAATGAAAAATATTTGGGCGCAAACTTCAGAATTTAACCGCGCCAATCCTACCGCATCCAAATTGCCCGCGTCCGTAACTATTTTTTGTTTCTCGGAAATTTTCTTGACTGCAAAAAGTACGTCCCGAAATTTCGCCGCCATTTCAAAATTTAATTCATCTGCCGCCGCCGCCATTTTATTTTCCAAATCTTTTTCAACCGCCGCCGTGTGTCCTTCCAAAAATTTTTCAACCGCTTGCACAAGTGCGGAATAATTTTCAGGCGAAATTTTATTAACGCAGGGCGCAAGACAACGCCCAATTTGAAATTCTAAGCACGGTCGCGCAGGAATATTTTTACAAGTTCGCAATGGAAAAAGTTTTCTCAAAAGTTCCAAACTTTCCTTGACTGCATAACCATTCGTGTAAGGTCCAAAATATTTTGAGCCGTCTTTTTCAAGCCGCCGCGTTACAAATACACGCGGAAATTTTTCTGAAAGCGTCAATTTCAAATACGGGTAAGATTTATCATCTTTCAAGCAGATATTGTAGCGCGGGCGATGTTTTTTTATTAAATTACATTCTAGAATCAACGCCTCAACTTCCGACGCCGTTACAATGGTTTCAAAGTCTGCGATTTTTGCAACCATTGCTTTAACTTTTGCGCTGTGATTTTTATTTGCATGGAAATATTGGCGGACACGATTTTTTAAAACAATCGCCTTGCCGACATAAATAATTTTTCCGGCGGCGTCCTTCATAATGTAAACGCCGGGCGAATCCGGTAACGTTTTTAATTTTTCTTCCAAAATGCTCATATTTTTTCACTAGTCCTTGAAAATTAAAATTTATCAACTGACAATTATTTTAGTTGGGGCGTGTTAAATAAAGTAAACAAACTGTGCAAATTTTTTCTTTGTTACTTTGCTTTTTAAAAGAAAAGTAAATTTAAAGATAAAAATTTAAAAACAGACTTATTCAAAATCCCATCTGCAATGATAATTGTCAATATAAAAATTAACCCCCCGGTCTACAAAGTTTGCAGACTGCAGGGAGCGGTAACAGTTCTAAAATATTGCAAATTTATATTTATTGCGGAATTAAATCCGATGATTTTAATTTTCCTTCGGCGGCACGTTTTGAAAATTCGGCAGTTGCCGTGAAAAGTACGTCGCTAGATGAATTTAAAGCCGTTTCGCAGGAATCCTGCAACACGCCGATTATAAATCCAACGCCTACAACCTGCATTGAAATATCTGAAGAAATTCCAAAACTGGAACAGGCAACGGGAATTAATAAAAGTGAACCGCCCGCAACGCCGGACGCGCCGCAAGCTCCGACTGTCGAAATCAAACAAAGTAACAACGCCGTCGGCATATCAACATAAATTCCCAATGTGTGCGCCGTCGCCAAACTTAAAACCGCAATAGTTATTGCCGCGCCCGCCATATTGATTGTTGCTCCAAGCGGAATTGACACCGAATAAATATTTTCATCAAGTTTCAGACGTTTGCACAAATTCATATTGACGGGAATATTTGCCGCTGAACTGCGCGTAAAAAATGCGTAAATTCCACTTTCGCGCAGGGTTGTAAATACCAACGGGTACGGATTTATTCTCAATTTGAACCAAACAATCAGCGGATTCATTATCAAAGCTACGCTGAAAAACGCGCCCAAAAGTACGCACAATAATTTTGCATAGCTTAAAAGTGCGTTAACTCCTGATGTTCCTATTGCGTCGGCAACAAGTCCCATAATTCCGAACGGCGCAAAACGAATTACCCATTGCACAACTTGTGTTACTGCCTTTGCCAAATCTGACAAAATTTCATGCATTGAATCGCCTGATTTTCTCAATGCCAAGCCAAGTATAACGCCCCAAGCCAATATTCCGAGATAATTTGCATTTGTCAGCGCGTGAATCGGGTTATCAACTACATTCATAATTACATTTTGCAAAACTGAAATAATTCCACTCGGCGGCGTAACTTCTGCGCCTACAGTTTGTAAATCTAAAGTTGTCGGAAATAAAAATGACGCCGAAACTGCAACCAATGACGCGCAGAATGTGCCAATTACGTACAAAGTTATTATCGGCTTCATTGTTGTACTTGATTCTGAGTTTTTTGAAAGTGCATTTATTACCAACACGAAAACCAGAATTGGCGCAACCGCTTTTAACATACTTACAAAAATTTTACCGAAAACTGCAACGAACGGTATAACAAATGGAACGAATAACGCCAAAATTATTCCGATTATAAGACCGACTATAATTAATTTTATTAGTGCTGTTTCACTGTAGATTTTGCTTAACTTGCCAAACATTAAACGACCTCCTGTAAAAAAATTTCCGCGTCATTATATCACTTAGAATATTTTATGTAAAATACTGACATTTAAAAATAAAAAAAGTGTCAGAAACTAGTGCGTGTTGGTAAACTCTTACTTTTGAAAGATTTTTTTATATTAAACTTACTTTTCTTTGCTAGCCCAAAGAAAAGTAACAAAAGAAAAGGCTCCTGCCCGTC
>CAJOGS010000217.1 GCA_905234045.1 uncultured Selenomonadaceae bacterium
ATTGCCAATTCACGAACTAATTTTGTTCGATGAAAGCGAAGAACTAAGATGCCGCGCAGGACGCGCGGCGCAGGCGGCGTGCGAATGAGCGTGAAGCGAATTAACGCCGCAGAAAGCGTCTTTCTTTTTGGTACCTTGCAAAGGCGACGAGTAGGAGCGTTTGCTCTTTGACAAGACAAAGAAAAGTACGTTAAAAATATGAAAAATTTAAACCAAAAATTTGATAACAGACTTTTTCAACAGCACCTAGTACTTCGTACTTAGTCAGCAAATTTTTATTCGTGAATCAGCATTTTCAATCAATTTTTCAACACGCCCTAACTATTTTCTAAAAATTTACGCAAACCGTCAGTATAATCTTGAGTCGAAGGCAGATAAATTTTCTTGCGACTTCTGACAATGGGGTCGGCAATATCTGCAAGCAATTTTCTTGAAAATTCGTGGCGATCATTAGCGGCGTATATATCACGAATCATATTACTGTCCATGTGTTTACTGAGGCGGTAGACAACTTTTTTTGTTTCATTTTCGTTTAACAGATAATCGACGGCGACAATTTTAATTTCGTCCTCCAAAATTTGAATCATCGCCTTGCTGTCGTCTGAAATAATTTTATCCGTGACTGTATGAGAAACTTTACTTGCCGCCGTTTCGCCAATGATACCGCCGACAATTCCGCCGACAAAAGTACCGACAATCGGTACAACCGAACCTGCCGCCGCGCCGTAAATTGCGCCGCCGATTCCACCGGCTACGCCCGCGCCCGTGTTCACTACATTTTTAAAAAGTTGTTTCGCCGAAATTCTGCCGCGAAAAATTGCAACAATATCACCTGCTGACATTGCAATAGTTGTGGCAATTCCTACCGCAATATTTCCGCGAAAAAGTTTAGCCGCGCTTTTTTCAGCCGCCGCGCCGTAAATACTGCCGCCCGTTCTGCTTGCGTTCACAATTTTAGCCGCCGCCTTTGAGCCAATCATTTTTACTACTGCATCAGACGCCGGCACAAGCAGGGAATTAATTCCCGCTTTCGTCATTTGTCCAACTAAAATTGAACTTGCCCAAGAAATTCCGCCGACTTGCAAGCCGCTTTTTATTGAATCTGTCAGCGCGTCATCAAAATTTTTACCGTTCCATGTTGCAACTGCAAAAGTTATCGCCGCCGTAATTCCGCCCGCGTATTCTGCAACTCTTATACCGTCCGCCGCGTCATAAATCAGCGAGTCAACCGTCCCCGCCTTTGCAATATTTTTAGCCTGTTCGTAGGTTACATTTCCTTTTCGGACAATATCTTCAGCGCGTTTGACGCCGTGAATTTGTCCATTGTCAATGCGATTCTGCATAGCTTTAACCGCGTCTTCGTATTTGTCGGCAGGAACTTCAATTTGCATTGGCGAGCCGTCAGGATTGTAATATCTGAAATTGCCGCCGTCGAAACATTCTTGAATACATTTCGAGCCGCTGGAGCAGTATTTACTTTGAATGTTCAAGCCGTTTACAAGTCTGTCCGCGCCGTTTTTTGCGTTGTCGTCACCAATAATTTTTGCGTCTTTGCCGCTAAATTTGTCATATAAATCGTTAGCGCGTTCGGCGGCGAATCCGTGCCCGCGTGCGCCATGAAATTTTTCTTCAACTCCACTTTTTGCGGCGTTGCCTTGCGTCGAAAGAATTAAGCCGGGTAAATTTTTTAATTTGCTGATGTCAATTCCCATTTTGCATTTCTCCATTTACAAACGCAGAAATTATTTTAAAATCTTCGTCAAAAATTACAATGTCGGCAAATTTTCCAATTTCCAAACTGCCAATTTCGTCATACATTCCCAATTTTCGCGCAGGATTTTTTGTAACAGTTTCGACAACTTCAGGAATTGAAATTTTTGTATTCTGATGAAATTTTTTAACAACGTCATTCAAAGTGGCGACGCTTGCCGCAATGGTGCCATCCGCCAATTTTGCCACGCCGTCTTTTACAAAAACTTTTTGCCCGCCAAGTTCACTTTCACAATCGCCGAGACCGCAAGCACGCAATGAATCTGTTATTAAAATAATTTCGTCAAGCGGCTTAACTTTTTTTACAATTCTTTGAGCGGCGGGGCTTACATGAACATTATCGGCGATTAATTCAACCGTAGCATTTGAATCGAACGCCGCGCCGACAATTCCCGGCTTTCTGTGATTGAAACCGCTCTGCGCGTTAAATAAATGTGTGATATGATTTGCGCCGCGTTCAATCGCCGCCATTGCAATTTCATAAGTTGCCGCGCTGTGTCCAATCGACGCAATTATATTTTCTGCGCGACAGGCGTCAATAAATTTGAAGTCGTCCAATTCCTCCGGCGCAATCGTAATAATTTTTATCACGTCAACAAAATCTTTGAGCAAGTTGAAATCTGCGCGCAGGATACTATTTTCATCTTGTGCGCCGTGATATTTTTTACTGATGAAAGGACCTTCGACATTTGCGCCGAGAATTTTTGCGCCGCTACAATTTTTGCAATCACGAATATTTTTTAAAGCGCGCTTAATATCGTCAAGCGGCATTGTCATAGTAGTCGGCAAAAAACTTGTAACGCCGCAATTTGGCAGAAATTCGCAAATATTTTTCAACGCGGCGTGCGTGGCGTCCATAGTGTCAGAATTGTTACAGCCGTGAATGTGAATGTTAATAAATCCCGGCGCAACAAAATTTCCATGCGCGTCAATAATTTCTTCAGATTTTTTATCGAACGAAATAATTTTTTCGTCGAAAGTTAAAATTTTGTCGGCAGCGATAAAAAAATCGCCGCGTTCGTCCGGCAAAATAAATTTTCCATTCGTGATAGTTTTCATTTTTATAACCTGCTTTACAATATTTTTTTAGAGTTTGTCTATAAACTTGGGGCTTTGTCGGTAAAGTAAAAAATCCGCAAAAATTTTTAAAAAATCCGCAAAGTGCGGAGGTGTAGTTGTTATGGCGTGTTGAATAAGTCTGTTTAAAATTATTTTCTTGAATTATTTTAATTGAACGTCCTTTTTCTTTGCTCGTCCAAAGAAAAAGGACCAAAAAGAAAAGACGTTTTGCGGTCGTCCTCGAAAAAAACGCACCGCCTGAGGCGCACGTCCTGTGCGCCATCTTAGTACTTCGCTCTCATAGAACAAATTTTTATTCGCTAATCATCATAAACGCAGGAAAGAATAGGAAACGGCGGTCACGGACGACCGCCGCCGCCATTGATTCAGGACTGAATCTCTGGCGGAAAAAAAGCACTTTTTCTTTGGTACTTGCGCGGCTTGCTTGCAAGGCGTGCTCTTTAGTACTTTTTTTGCTTCGGAAAAAAGAAAGTACGTTAAAAAAAAATAAAAAAAATTTAAATCAGACAAAGAAAAGTAAGTTTAATAAAAAAAATCTCTGCAAATATTAAAAAATTTTTTCAACGCACTTTAAAAATTTACCAAATTTATAAAAAAAATTGCCGCGTTTGTACGGCAAAATAAATTTTTATTGAACATTTGCGCCCGCGCCGTCAACGGCAACATCAACGCGGGTATCTTTGAAAGTCTTCATTTCGTTAATCGCAGTTAAAGCCGCCTCGACAATTTCCGCGCCAATACAAGCCGTTTCGCCGTCATAGCCGATTCTTTCGCCGGGTTTAAAATCATAATTAATTAACTCGGTAGCGTGCAGAATGAACGGGCGAATTTGCGGGCAAATTGTCTCAAGGAAACGCGCTATAATTTCAACCGCGCCGCAATCTACAATAATTAAAGTTGAATTGTGCGCGGCGGCAACCATTGCGCCGATAATTGCGCCTGTCAGTGCTTTAAATTTTTGCGGTACGTGATTCAAAAATTCTTCAGGCGGAACTTTAAAACTGCCGTCTTTGTTCAGCAGAGCCGCCTCGAATTTTTTATCAGCAGCATCTAATTTCCAGTCAGTCAACTCTGTTATCGTGAGAATTGGAACGCCAAAAGAAATTTCTTCGCTCAAAGTTCGACCAAAATTAAATGCAACCGTCGGATTTTGTTTCGGATCTACCACGCCCAAAAAAACTTTCATGGCGAACATTCTAACCGTCATACTGAAATCTAATGACAAATTGCGGCGTTTACTTCTTTTATTTTGCGTAACATTTGGCGAATTTTCGGTATTTGTAAAAGCAAGCGCGGCGCGGCGCAATTTATTTGACGGACGTTTTAATTTTGAAATCCCTGCAAACTGCGCGGCTATATCTTCCAACAATCCCAGACTTTTTTTCGGTTTAGTCAGATTATCCAAATATTCGCGGCAAGCGTCCATTGCGTTCAAATTCAATGTCGGCATTGTCTTAAGATAAAAATTGAAAGTTTTGTCGGTAGCCGCAATTTTGTCGTCGTTATTGTCGTTCATTTCACGAATCATAATCGGATACGAACGCGGAACATTGAAATTTTGCACACTGAAAGGCGGCTCATATGGATTAAAGCGCGTATCATCGCTAATTTTGAAATCAAGATCGACTTCCTCAACTTGCAAATCGCCGTCAAAAGTTTCATCAAAGAAATCTTGCAACTCGTCAAAATTTTCAATGTCGTCAATATCGTCAAATCCAATTTGCTCCAACAAATTTGCAATCATTGTTTCTTCAGTGTTTTCTTCTTTAAATTCGTTTAAATCGCCGCTAAAATCGTCTTCCGGCGAACAAACGTAAGTATAAACCAAACTGTCCAACACTTTAGCCGCTATGGAAGAACCGACCGCTTCACCAAGTGCCAAATCAAGCGTAAACAGCGGCGTAAAACCGAAGTAGCGAATAATTTCAAGGTGTCCAATTTCCCGCCCAATGTGAGAGGCAATTATATAATCGCTGACATCGGGATTAATCAAATCGGCGATTAACGCGGCGGCGGCAGTGTTAAAGCCGTCCAAAATCGTAAGGCATTTATTTTTAGCCGCCTCAATCATCACGCCCGCCATTGCGCCAAATTCAAAGCCGCCGACTTTCTTTAAAACGTCAAAGGCGTCTTCAGGATTCGGCTGATTGATTTTTAAAGCCTTGCGAATAACTTTCAATTTATTTTTCAGGCGTTCATCAGAAATATTTGAGCCGCGCCCGGTAACTTTTTTGGGATTAACTTCCAAAATCGCAGAAGTTATTGCAGATGCAACGGTTGTATTTGCAATGCCCATTTCGCCAATCAAAAAGCAGTTGTAACCTGCTTGAATCGCTTTTTTTGCAAGATCACGCCCAATTTTTACAGATTGTTTAGCTTGCGCCAAAGTCATTGCCGCGCCTTCAGCAATATTGTTGGTGCCGCGTGCAATTTTTCTGTCAACAAGCCCGGGCAAATTTGAAATATCGGCGTCAACGCCGACATCGACAACAACCAAATCGGAATGTGCGAAATTTGCGAAAGCATTAGCCGCCGCGCCTTTTTCAACCAAATAATTTTTAACCATTCCCGCCGTCGTAGATTGCGGATAAGCACTGACATTCATTTTCGCCACGCCATGATCCGCGCAAAATATAAACGTACATTTTTTAGTTTTGCCGATACTGCGATAACGAACCGTCATTTCAGTAAATGTCATTTAATTGCCCCCTCGAACAAGTCTTTTGACGACTTTTGCGCCAACATTGCGAACTTTACGCAACGGCGCAACGCGAATTTTGATTTTAGGTTTAACTTCTTTTTCTTGCCCAAAATCACCGCGTTTTAAATACGTTAATTTTGTTTTTTCAGGCTGAAAATATTTGCTCAAACTCTTTGAGAGTTGTTCGGATTCTTCACTTTCGTTGCAAGTAAAAATATCGACTGACACATATTTAAAATTTTTGTAAATGTGTAGAGCAATATGCCCCTCTTTAAACGCCGCTACAAGCCCAAAATGCTCGTTATCTATGTCGGTTGATATAATTTGTGCCTTTGAGCCGAAAACGCCCTCTACAGCCGCTTTAATCGCTTCTACGTCGGTAAATTTTTTCTCATTGCAATTATATAAATCTAAAGTCATTTGACGTGCCAAAATTTTCATTGTTGAACTCCTTTCCAACTTCAAGGAAAATCTATAAATTTTTTAGACGTTCAAAAATATTCGCTTTTAAAAGTCTCCAGCGAAATTCCAAAATTCCAAAATGCGGCTTGCGAATATGAACGCGCCGCAATTTGTAGGGATCAGTTTCAAAATTATTTAATCCTGCTTCGCCGGTTACTGCCGTTAAAAAATTTTCGGCTTTCAACATTTCAATAATTTTATCGCTGTAAATCCCGTTAGGATATGAAAAACTGCCAAGCGGTTCCAAGCCGCTCCATTCCAATAAAATTTTTGCTTGTCTTATTTGGTTGTCTAAAAATTCGTCGCTAAGTGTCGTTAAAGGCAAATGATCCGCGCTGTGTGAGCCAATTTCAAGCCCGCGCCTTTGCATATCCTGCACTTGTTCAAATGTCAGATAGCCCTGTTTGCCCAAATAATTCGATATTACGTATACAACCGCCGTCATTCCGTGCGCCTCAAGTATCGGCAACATTTCTGTATAATTATTTTCGTAGCCGTCATCAAAAGTTAAAACAATCGGCTTTTCAGGCAAAATTTCGCCGAATCTGCGCGCCCTCATATAGTCGTTCAAAGTTATTGTAGTATAACCGTTTTCTTGCAGATAATCAAGCTGGGCGGAAAATTCGGCGGGCGGTACGCTGTAAATTTCGGC
>CAJOGS010000218.1 GCA_905234045.1 uncultured Selenomonadaceae bacterium
ACTATAGACATATTGCATTTAGGTTCGATAAATTAGCTGTTTGCTTTTTGAATTTTGTGTTACTTGCCGCTTCGGTTATTCACTTTTAATTTACCAACAACCCCTAGTCCCTAAATCAACCCGTCTGCCATAAGTTTTTTAATACCGACAATAACGCCATATTCGTCGTTACTGACAGTTTCAAACTTCGCAACCTTTTTCAATTCGGGGTGAGCATTCGCCATTGCAAAGCCGTAACCTACCGCTTGAATCATTTCATAATCATTCATATAATCGCCAAACGCCGCGCACTCTTCCGGCTTTACGTCCAAAATGCGTTGCACATTTCTAACCGCTTCGCCTTTATTAATTCCCTTCGTCATTACGTCAACCCAATAATCCGAACTCAAAACAACCTGCAACGGTTCGTAAAATTCGCCGAGATGTTTATAAACATTTTCGTCAACATGTCCCGTAATATCGAACATTGCAACTTTAATCGGCGTGTCTTCAATTTCGTTCCAGTCGTCAACTACCGCGCTGTGTGTGTAATATTTTGAAAGTTCGTTTTGAAATTCCGGCGTGTCGTGTTCACGGCGAATGTAAGCATCTTTCTTGCCGCACCATACGCGCAAAATATTTTTCAGCGGCTCGGTTACTTCCAAAACTTTATTAACCGCGTTTCTGTCAATCGGACTGGAAAAAATTTCAATTTCTCTGTGCATTACAAGCGTTCCATTTTCCGCCAAAAATAAAAATTCGTCCGCGTATTTTTTAAAACTTTTCAGCAATGAAAAATACTGACGACCGCTCGCAGGACAAAAGACAACGCCGCGCTTCTTCAATTCCGCCATTGTTTCATCGAAACCTTCAGGCAATTTGTTTTCACTCGTCAAAAGTGTTCCGTCCATATCGGAAAAAATTAATTTAATCATAAAAAAACCTCCGCACAAATTTTTTATATTGTACACTGATTTTTGATTCTTGAAAAGAAATTTATGTTAAAATACCGACAAAGAAATTTGAGGAGGCGGAAATTTTGGAGGAAAAAATTTTGAAACTGCTGGCGGAAAAATATCCGACTAAAGAAATTGTGTACGAAAATTTGATTTACCTTGAATCGCAGTTGGATTTACCGAAGGGCACTGAACATTTTATGAGCGATTTACACGGCGAATACACAGCATTTTTTCACATTCTTAACAACTGCTCCGGCGTCATTCGTGAAAAAGTGGAGCAACTTTTTTCAGGCAGATTGACACGCGCAGAAATGGCGGAATTTTGCACGCTGATTTATTATCCTGCAGAAAAAATTGAACAGAAAAAAATTCAGCAAAAAGATTTATCCGAATGGTTGCATATAAATCTTTCAAGACTTTTGGAAGTTGCAAAGTTAATGTCGTACAAATACCCAGTTTCCAGATTGCGCCATTTTATCCCTGAACGCTACGCCTCAATTATCGTTGAACTTATGACGACGCACCCGGAAATTGATACCGCGCAGGCAACCTATCACAAGGCATTAATCAAAACAATTATAAAAATTGACAGCGGTGCAAAATTTATCGAGGCGTTGACAGTTTTAATAAAGCGGCTTGCAGTTGAAAGGTTGCACATTGTCGGCGATTTTTTTGACAGAGGAAACCGTCCCGACGCCATTTTAAATTTGCTTATGAATTATCATTCACATATTGACATTCAATGGGGCAACCATGATATTTTGTGGATGGGCGCGGCTCTCGGCAGTCAAGTTTGTATTGCGGCGGTTATTCGCAACAGTTTACATTACGGCAACACCGAAGTTTTGGAGCGCGGCTACGGAATTAATTTGCGCCCGCTTACAACTTTTGCAATGAAAATTTATCCGAATGATGAACCGTTGCTTGCCGCCGAACATGCAATTTCAATGATTATGTTCAAACTTGAAGGTCAGATGATTAAACGCAATCCCGATTTTAAAATGGAAAATCAATTGCGTTTGGGCGAAATAAATTTTGGCAGTTCCTGCGCCCTTTTAAGCGACGGCAAAATTTATCAAATGAAAAGTTCATACTTCCCGACGATTTTGGAAAATTCGCCGTACGAATTAACCGACGCCGAAAAAAATATTATCGACGACTTGACAAGTTATTTTGTGGAAAGTGCAAAATTACACCGCCATTTGGATTATCTTTACCAAAAAGGCGGAGTGTACACCTGCTACAACGGCAATTTGCTTTTTCATGCTTGCGTGCCGCTGAATAATGACGGCAGTTTTAAAATCGTCGAATTTGAAGGCGAAAAACTTTTTGGCAAAAATTATCTTGACTACGTAGATCACCGCGTCAGACGCGCTTATTTTGCCCGTAAACAGCACGATTTGGATTTTATGTACTTTTTATGGTGCGGATTAATTTCGCCTATCGCAGGGCGCGAATTTAAAACTTTTGAACGCACTTTTATTTCAGATGAAAGAACTTGGCAAGAGCCGGTTGATCCGTATTTCAAACTGATTGAAAATGAAAATATCTGCGAAAAAATTTTGAAAGAATTTGGCTTAGATCCGAAACGCGGGCATATCATAAACGGGCATGTTCCCGTTAAAGTCAGCGCGGGCGAAAGTCCTATCAAGGCGAACGGCAAGGCGATTGTAATTGACGGCGGTTTTTGTGAGGCGTATCACAATAAAACGGGAATCAGCGGCTTTACTTTGGTTTATAATTCACGCGGCTTGAGACTTTTGGAACATCAGAAAATTGCAGACGTTAAAACCGCCCTGCAAGATAACGGTGATATTGAATCTGTATCTGAAACCGTCGAATTGCAAAATTATCGTACGACAATAGGCGATACCGATTTTGGCAAAAAAATTCGTGAGGAAATTGACGACTTGCACAATCTCCTCACGGCTTACCAAAACGGCTTGATACAAAATTCTAATTTTAGTTCGTATTAATTTTTAATCCCAAAGTCCGGAAAATCCGGCATCAATTTTTTCATGACACTTTGGACATACGGCATCATGAATTGAACACTCATCAAAAATTTCAGCGTCGCCGCCGCACTTTTCGCACTTTTTAAAATGTTTTCCATGTTCCGCATAATGGTGATTGACATAAACCATAAAATCGCTTGTTTGTTCAACCGCTCCGCATTTTGAACAAATTGCAACAACGGGGGCTTTAGCAATATAAACGTCTTTATTTTCATTGACAATTTTTTGAATATCTTCGCCGTATTCGCCTTTTTTAGCGTCTTCAATATATTTGTCTTGGTTATTTCGGTTCTTCATTGAAGAAAACATACCTTCACCGAAAAACGCCTCAATATCGTAGCCGCAATTTTTACAGCTGATTTTAACCATACTTCCCATAATCAAACCTCCAAAAATTTTTAGTGATTGTAACAGATGAAATTTTATTTGTGTTGTTACGGCGGGACAATTTCAAAAAAATTTTTCAAAGTAAAAATCTTTTTAGGGCGTGTTGGTAAGTTCTTATTATGTGCTGTTGAATAAATCTGTTTTTAAATTTTATTTTAATTGAACGTACTTTTTCTTTGCTCGCTCAAAGAAAAAGTACCAAAAAGAAAGAGCGTTTTTGCGGTGCTGTTTTTTCGTCCTCGAAAAAAACGCAC
>CAJOGS010000219.1 GCA_905234045.1 uncultured Selenomonadaceae bacterium
GTACTCCTCGCATTTGCAAGAAAGACGCTTTTTGCGGTGCCGTTTTTTCGTCCTCGAAAAAAACGTACCGCCCGAGCCGCACGTCCTGTGCGGCATCTTAGTTTTTCGCTATCATCGAACAAAAAATAATTCGTGAATCAGCAAGTTAAACCAATTTTTCAACACGCCCTAAGGAATTTTGAATAATTTTGTTTTAAAATATTTCAATAAATGAATTAAATATTCAAGATTTTACCAACAGAAACTAAAATATTTCAGCAATAAAAAAATATTTTTAATAGAAAAAAACTCTGCAACCGAAAAATTTTATAAAATTTTCTATTACAAATACATTTTCTAAAACTTGAATGTTGGCAAGGTTATAGATATAATTTATATAATTTTTTAATAGGTGGTGTTATTTTTGAAATGGAAAATTCTAATTGCCGCCATTTTTCTGATCGGCGCGGGCGTCGGTTATTATTTTTATAATGACACATTCAAAGAAGAAGAAACGCAAAAATATGATACTGAAAAAGTTGTAAGAATAGATTTAACAAAAACAGTCTCGGCAACGGGAACGATTCAGCCAAAAAACAGCGTTGAAGTCAGCAGTAAAATTACTGCCCGCGTCAAAGAAGTTTTGGTTGAAGAAAATCAGCAGGTAACTGCGGGCGAAGTTGTGGCAATTTTGGACGGCAAAGACTTTGAGGCGACGCGTGATCAAGCGCAATTTGCTTTAACCAACGCTTTACAAAAATTAAATCGTATCGAACGCCTTTATAAAATCGGGGCAAAATCCCTTGAAGAGTTTGAGGACGCTCAATATAACTATGACAAGGCAAAAACTGACTTGGAGAAAGCCGAATCAAACGTTAATGAAACTGTGATAACCGCGCCAATGGACGGCGTAGTTGTCGGCGAACCTTTGACGGCGGGAAGTATGGCTGTTCAAGGGTCAAATAATCCTACCGTAATCATGAGAATTGCGGACTTGAGCGAAAAACTTGTTAAAGCGAAAGTTGACGAAACAGACATTGGAAATATCAGAGTCGGCGAACGCGCAAATTTTACTGTTGATGCTTATCCTGATGAAAAATTTACTGCAACAGTTACAAAAATTTCTCAAACTGATACCGGCAATTCATGGAATTCAAGTTCTTCGAGTTCGTCAAGTACTTCAAGTTCAAATTCTGTTATTTATTATTACGTTACTTTCAGCGCACCCGATCCCAAAAATCTTTTGTTGCCGGCAATGACGGCGCGTCTTGATATTATCGTCGGACAGGCGAAAAACGCGCTCTGCGTTCCAATCGAGGCTATTAAAACTGACGGTAAAGGCTCTTATGTTGAAAAAATTGTAAAAGACGCGCAAGGCAAAGACGTTGCCGAAAAAGTTTATTTGACTATTGGAATGTACGGCGAAGAATTTGTTGAAGTTACTACCGATAAATTAAATGCCGGTGATGATATTTCTGTAACATATCAAGCTGTGAAAAAAACTAATCAAAGCGGCGGCGGAATGGGCGGCAGACGCGGCGGAATGGGCGGACCTCCACCATTTTAATTTAAAATGTTAATTGTGCAGTCATAAAACAAAACATAAAAAATTTTTTTGTCGGCAGGTATTGCCGATTTTTTTTTGAATAAAATATCAGTTTAATAGGCAATGCTGTTATATTTAATTATTTTTTTAGTTGACATTGTAATAGTTATCGAACCATAACACTAAGCAATTATTGAACAATTTGGAGGTGTAGAAAATGGGGTTAAAACCAAAAGCCATTCTGACAATCAATTCTATGGTTATTCTTGTATGTATTTGTATGGGCGTTTTGGGCTATATAAGCGCAAATAACGGCTTTACAAAGGCATTGGAAATGAAAGCCGAAAGCGACGTACAGGCTTTAATGGAAATTGTCAATTATCGTTATCCCGGAGATTGGAAATTGGAAGGCGGAATACTTTACAAGGGCGATTTAAAAATTGATGACGCGGAAGAAATTGTTGATTCACTGGCAAAAGTCACTGAAGGAAAAGTCACGATTTTTAAAGGCGATACACGTATTGCAACGAACGTGAAAGACGCGGCAGGTAAACGCCAATTAGGTACAAAGGCATCGCAGGAAGTTATTGACGCGGTATTGACTAAAGGCGAAAATTTTTTGGGTAAAGCAAATGTTGTCGGCGAAGAACATTACGCGGCTTACAGACCGTTGAAAGATTCGGCAGGTAAAATTGTCGGTATGCTTTTTGTCGGCGTAAGCGTTCACGAAATGGACGATGTTGTCAGCAGTTTTATAACTTCAATAATAATTACGATTGTTGTTATAATTGCAATTTGCGCGTTTGTTTCAAATTTTATGGCATCCAAAATTATTTCCACGCTCAATGAAGTTGTTAAGGAAATGAAAAAAATTGCAGACGGCGATTTAAGAATTTCGGATATAGAAATTGATTCTCAAGATGAAATTGGAACTTTGGCTAATGTAATTAATGAAATGAAATACAAGCTGAAAAATATTTTAACGCGAATTGTTGAAAGTTCGGAACTTGTTGCAGCGGCCGCCGAAGAATTGACTTCCTCAACTCAACAGGGAACTGATGCTGTTGATACTATGGTTCAAAGTGCCGCCGAAATGAACACAGAATCTGATGAACAAATAAAAACTATCGAAATTCTTCAAGAAAAATTACAAAAAATGAGTAAGCAAATGGACGACCTTTATAAAATGACTATGGCAATGGATATGGTTGCAATGAGCAGTGCAAAAAGTACCGTACTTGGACAGGAACAAATGTCTACTGCCAATAAAGTTATGGATCATATTTCAAAACAAGTTTATCATTCTGTCGAAGTTGTCGGCAATTTGGGTAAACGTTCAGACGAAATTGGCGAAATCGTAAAAACTATTTCATCTATTGCAGACCAAACAAATTTGTTGGCACTTAACGCGGCTATTGAGGCTGCTCGCGCAGGTGAACACGGCAAAGGATTTGCAGTTGTTGCAGATGAAGTCAGAAAACTTGCCGAACAATCAGGCATTGCGGCGGGAAATATCGCCGATTTAATTCATAACATACAAAGAGAAACTGCAGACGCGGTTAAATCAATAAATAGCGGTACCGAAGGCGTTAATGAAGGCGTAGCCGCCGTTGCCACTTCTGCAGAATCTTTTAGAAATATCGGCGTACAGGTTGAAAAACTGACTGTAAATGTTGCGAACAGTACAACCGGCATTGAAGAAGTAAAAGCCGCCAACGAAGAAATTGTAACTGCTTTTAACAGTACGCGGGAAGTTACTCAAAAATCAAATGAAACTGCAACGTCAATCAGTGCCCTTGTAAAAGATCAAACTGTAATGATTAATGAAATCACTAAAGCAAGCAAAAAACTCGTCGAACTTTCTGAAGAAATGCAAGGATTTGTTTCTACTTTCAAATTGTAGTTTTGTAGTGTGGTAGTTAGGGGCTGTTGAATAAATCTTTTTTTTTAAATTCTTTTAATATTGAACGTACTTTTTCTTTGTCTTGTCAAAGAGCAAACGCTCCTACTCGTCGCCTTTGCAAGTACAGCAAATGCTCGTACTCCTCGCATTTGCAAGAAAGACGCT
>CAJOGS010000220.1 GCA_905234045.1 uncultured Selenomonadaceae bacterium
ACTCGACGGCAAAACCGACATAAGTTCAATAATTCCGACTTCGCCGAAATCGCACGGAGAAAAATCTTTTTCGCGGCGAGTGATAATTTCTGAAAAAATTGAGCAATGTTTATGCCCGTGTTCACATTCGACGAAGACCGAGCCGAGTTGTTCAGCCATTCCGTAATAATCGTGAACTTTTATATTCCCGCAGACATTTTTTAAATCGTCGCGAAAAATTTCCGCACTTACCGCCGCATCTTTGAGTTTTTTCCAGCCTCCGATATGAAACAAATCGCCGTCCGAAATATTTAAATTTACGCCGAGTTTTTTCATTTCCTGCGCGAAAAATTGCCAGACAATGTAAGTGTAACCGAAGAGAACAATTTTATTTTCTTTGTGAGCGTCGATAAAATTTTTCAACTCATCGACTTTCAATTTCATATCGTTATCAAGCGCAAAAAAAACATCGCGCCCGAACATTGAAAAGCCGATAATTCCCGCACCGCGAGCAGAAAATAAACGCGGATCTTTTTTGACAATTTCCGTGTCCAAAATAATCATCGGTAGGCGTTTTGAGCCGATAAAATCCGCGATAATGTACGACAGGCAACGAGATTGAGCGCGAGTTGTAGCCGAATCCAACAAAACTTTCGACTGTTTTTGACCTGAAGTCCCGGAAGATTTCATTGTTTTGACAATTTTTTCTTGAGGCACGCTGCGAAGTTCAAATTCCTTAAAAAGTCCGACAGGCAACATCGGCAAATTTTCAAGCGAATAATTTTCTTGCGGGGAAAAATTCAAGCCGTCCAACATTTTTTTATACTCCGCAGAATTTTCGTAATGAAATTTTGTAAGTTCATTCATGTAATTTGTAAATTTTTGCCGCTTTTCCTCACGCGCCAAAGAATACGGCGGCACTTTCAAAAATTCTTGCTGACTTTCCAACATAATTTTCAGCTCCTAAAATAAATATCGTAAGGACGAGAAAAATTTGCTCCGAGAGTTGCATAAAGATTGACGACGGGAATATTTTTCGTAGAAATTCTGCCGATAAGTTTACGAAAATTTTTTTCCCGCAAAAAATTCGCCGCCCCCGCGTATAAACTCAATGCCGCGCCGCTGAGGCGAAATTTTTCATCAACCGCCGCCAATCTTATTTCCGCCGAAAAATTTTCTTCAGACTCGACGACTTCGATAAATCCGGCAATTTCATTTTTCACGCGGCAGACGTAACAAGTTTTCATTTCCGACAAAAAATTTTCAAGCAATTTTTCTGAAAAAATCGAAGGCACTGAAATAAAAAAACGCACGTCTTGCGAAAAAGATTTTTTTGCAATTTCGCAAATACGCTCGTTAAGTTCCGAAATTTCCAACGGCAGACGACAAAATTTCTTAAAATCCGACGACGCTTTCAAGGGAATTGTTGCTTGTACAGTTCTTTCGATAAAGACAAAATTTTTTTCCCGCAAAAACTGTGCCAAGTCATTTCGCGCAGAATCTATAAAAAATCGGGAATCATTTTCTGACTCCCGCCAATCCGAAATATTTTCAAATTTTTTCATGATTAAATCGTCACGTCGTATTTCAGCAAAATTTCTTTTCCCTTGCCGAAAGTCCCGAAATCCAAAATATCTTCGGTCTCAAGCATAATGTCAAAAGCATCTTCAACCGCCGCCATCAACCGCATATGACCGACAGAATCCCACTCGGGAATACTTTCGTAAGCAAGCTCATCGGTTATAATTTCGTCGCCGATTTCAAACGCCTCTTTGAAAGCGTTTTTATACTTTTCAAGGTTATCCATATTTAAAACTCCCACGTATCATAAATTTTTGTTTTTGAAAGATTGACTGCCGCCGTTCCGAGTGAAAGTCCGACTCCGAAACCGCACATCAAAACTTTTTCAAGCTGATTTTCGGAAAAATTTTCGTGACAAAGACTCAACATCAACGGAATCGACGATCCCGCAGTATTACCGATATTTTTCATGGCAATCGGGCAACGTTCAGGCTCGACTTTAATTCTTCGCCGCAAAAAATCTAAAATAAGTCCGTTAGCTTGATGAAGTGCGAAAAGTCCGACAGAATTTTTTTCCCATCCGACGAATTTTAACGAGTCTTCAATCAGCGGCGGAACTTGTTTGAGGGAAAAATTCATAATCGCCATTCCGTCCATAAAAGTATATTCAAGTCGGTGAGTATTTCCCTCCGCGTCGATAATCGGTTCGGAAGTTTTTTCGGACTTCGGCATACGAAAACCGCCCGCCTCGATTATAATTTGCTTATAACCGCTACCGTCCGAAAAGATTTCAAAAGCAAATTCATCTTCTCCTCGCTCAACAATCGTCACCGCAAAACCGTCGCCGAGAATCATTCTGTTTGCTCTGTCCTCTTCGTGCAAAGTTCTGACGTGAGTATCACCCGTGAAGACCAAAACCCTTCGACAACTGCCGGAAGAAACTAAAAGCGAGGCTTGATAAATTCCGTAAATGTAACCCGTGCAACCGTAATTTATTTCAAAAGCAACGGTATCTTTCGGAAGTCCCAACCGATCTTGCATAATCGTCGCGGCAGTCGGGATATTATAGTCGGGCGTTTGAAAGACCATGACAATTCCGTCGAAGTCATCGGGCTTAAAATTACCTTCATACATCAACTTTTTTGCGGTCTCCGCGTAATAATCGGACGAACAAAGATTTTCGTCGGCAACGTGAACAGATTCAACGCCGGTTGATTCAATAATTCTTTTAATATCCTTCGCACTGAAAAATTTTTCGTAAGTACTCATCGGCACAACTTTTTTCGGCAGACAAGTCGCAATGTGAGGAATTTTCAGACCATTTAATTTAACTTTCACAAAATCCCTTTGCCTTTTTATAATTCGTGAATTTCACAGAAATAAGTTTTTGTTAAATCGAGTGCCGCCGCCGCGCATGCCATACCGTTTCCGAATGCGCATAAAATTGCCTTAGACCATTTTCCGAAAGCGTTCGGATTTTCCAAGCACAAAGTCAGCGGAATACTTGCGCCGGCGGTATTTCCAAAATTTGTTAAAGTGATCGGAACTTTTTCTGCAGACAAACGAAGCCTTTTAGTCAAAGCAGTTAAAATTGGTTTGCTTGCCTGGTGAAGCGCAAAAATTTCAACGTCGTCCTTTGTCCAGTTCATAATTCTGTACAGTTCTTTTATGACGATCGGCGCAGCGGTTATCGCAAATGCCATGACCTCTAAGCCGTCCATATGTGAAAATTCGAGGGTATGAATATTCCCATTCTCGTCAGCTTTTTCAATATCGGTCACACCATGTTTTTTCGGAACGCGTCTGCCGCCTGCGGGAAGATACAGGGCTTTTAATAAACTTCCGTCGTTGTAGAAAGAAAATGCGCTTTCACTTTCACCTGCTGAAATTATCGCCACAGCCGCCGCATCTCCCATCAACGTTTGCATGGATTTATCTTTCGGGTGAACGGTTGCCGCAGTGTCTCCGGCACACAACAAGATATTTTTGCAGTAACCGCTTTGAATTAAAAGAGATGCCTGAAACAATCCGTTTACAAAGC
>CAJOGS010000221.1 GCA_905234045.1 uncultured Selenomonadaceae bacterium
ACCCCGCTATGATTGATAAGCTACCCCGCTATGATTGATAAGCTACCCCGCTATGATTGATAAGCTACCCCGCCCTTCCACGGGGCTAAGCGTGGTGCGGGTTCGCGGCTCTTTTTAAAATCTATATACATTGTATACTATATAAACAATGTATGCGCTTTTCCGCAAACATTGGAGTTGCGAAAAAGCGATGACAGATAAATAAAAAAAAGTAAAAAACATTATCTTATAATTTTTTAACATTCTTCTTATGATTTAACTTTTTATAAAATAAAGGAATTGTAAAAGAAAAAAAAGATTTTATATTTTTCTATAGCTATAGAATAAAAAAGCATCAGCCTGAGCTAATGCCTTTTTTAAATCAAAAAAGCCGTCGTCCATTCGGCGACTCATCACTCTTACGAGTTTGATAAAAATTTGGACCCTAACGGGTAAGATTGAGTAAATTTTACATTAGAATTTTAACAGCGTCAATTTTTAGTAGCCGTAATTTTTGCGGAATTGAACTCGCCATTTTTCTGCTTGCGAATAAAATTCTCGATATTGTCCTTCATAATAGTTTTTGCCTGACTCGTCTCCTGCCTGAAAGGCTTGTACGTAAGATTCAATGCTGTCAAAAAATTGTTTTCTCAGCATAAGTATTAAATATGCTGAAGCAAGACAAGTCGCCGCCTCTTGTCCGCCAATATTCCCGCTACTTCTGATGGTACGTATAAAATCGAACTCCTCATAACAAATTTTCTTTTTGCCGATAAAAAAATTGTAGTCGGCTCTGGTTAAAACTGATGCGTAATCATCTGTTTTTCGTAAGCTGTTTACCGACTGGTTAAGAGCGTAGTTCATTTCTTCCGAGCTGGAATGCCGAGAGGCGTTTACATAACTAAAATTAAAAAACAATGCTACCAATGTGATTCCGAAGTATAAAATAAATTTTCCTCTCATAATGACACCCCCGATTCTTTACACATAAAAAATTATTTTTTCAATTCTTTTTCAAGTGTCTGGATTTTTCCCTTAACACCAATTTTTTCATTTAATTCGTAAGCCATTCTATATCGATCTAAGGCAGGTTTTTTAAATCCGAATTTTTCAAAAACAGCCCCTTTAAATTTGAAACATTTAGCTTTATCGCTTCCCCTGTTTTGGGCAAGTGTGAGCAGGTCTATCAGCTTTCGGTAATCGCCAATTTCTTCAGCGGTTTTTTCGTTCAAAATATCTTTTACAAATTTTATGATGTCGTCTCCAACAAGTAAATGAGCCATAGTTTCATAATGATTTTTTTGCTCGGAAAACATAAAACTAAAAGCGTCTGACATGCCTAGCTTCAGCTGAATTTGTGCGGCGGCAACGGCATCGCTTGAAGCGTCATGATGTTTCAGTTTAATTTTCAATTTTCTTGCCACGTTACTCAATTTAAAAGTCCGTATACCTTGTCCACTTAAAATATTTCTGGCATTTTGAAGAATATCAAAATAAGCAAAATTCGGTGGCTCGATTTTAAAATTTTCTAAAGTTGCCAACAGACAGCCTATATCGAAATTGGCGTTGTAAGCACCGACAAGTCTGTTTTCGATAAAAATTTTTATCTCGGCCCATAATTCTGCGAAAGTTTCTGCGTCTTTTACGTCAGCTAAAGTAATTCCATGCAAATCCGAATTTTTAAAATTATTGTACGGCGGACGTATAAAATAATTTTTGGTTTCGACAATTTCGCCGTTTTCTACAACGGCTATTCCCATTTGGCATATGGAATCAGGATACATATTGGCAGTCTCAAAATCAATTACCGTAAATTTATCAAGTGAGCACTGTCCGCTAATTATATTTTGGCTGTCAGGGTAATATTTGACAAAATCGCGTTTCGTTAATATCGGCTTTATGCGCAAAGTATTTCCCGAATGAGTTTTGATAGGAAGCGGTACAGGTTCTTCAGCTCCGTTTTCTAAATTTTCGACTATGGCGTTGATGTTTATCATCATTTCTCCGGCAGAACGGCTAGCGTCAACGTTTTTATAATTTTTTTCGGGCAGAGGTAAGCCGCAATTAGAACAAAATTTTTCTTTAGGATCAGAATATGAGCAACAAAAATAACAATATTTTTGCGCGGTATTGATACCCCGCGTATTTTCTCGGGTTGTAATTTTTTCAGGAGTTGATTCGCTTATCGTTGCTGAATTTTGAGTGTTTGTTTCAGTTGCAGAAACGGAGTTGTCACTCATCAAAGATTTAACTGCATTTAAAATATTTTGAAAAAACGCCATAAAATCATCTCCCAACTAAAACGAGTTTCTTGCAAATTTTTCGCAAGAGATTCAATTATTTACATTCGTAAAATTATTGCCGTTTGAATTAAAAAAATTATGCCCGTTTTGATTGTTTTGAATTACTTCAGGGATGGCATTTGCGGCTTGATTCTTAAGAAAAGCTATTATATTGATTATAGTTTGTTGTTGGAATAAATCTAACCCACGAAAATCAGCGATTATTTTTTTTTCATCAGTGCTAAGCAGTGTTTCGTTTTTATTGACATCCTGTAACGAGTTAAAATCTACCGTAACAGACTCAATAATATCGCTTTTGCGGATATTGAAATAATCCGCCATTTTTTGAATTGGACCCATGCGGGGATTTGCTCGGTCGGTTTCCCAACTTGAAACGGTCTTATCTGACACCCCTGCAATAGCGGCTAAATCTTGTTGCGAAAGATGATGCTGTTCTCTCAATTTTTTGATATTTTTTCCGATCGACACTCCTAACACCTCCCTGCTTAAGTTATAGCAATTCTATATTAAAAGTGGATTTTTTTCAACTTGACAAAAAAGCAAAACAATAAAATGTTGACAGTATGATTTAATTAGATTAAAATAAACAACAAATTTTTGAGCGAGGAGGTTTTAAGATGCGGCTGAGTTTAAGGCAAGCACGTCGTTTGAAAGATAAAACTCAAGAAGAAATGGCAAATTTGCTCGGCATACACATTCAAACTTACAGAAAAATTGAGGAAACACCGAGTATTGCGACCATCGAACAGGCTAAAAAAATTTCAGAATATCTTGAATTCCCGTACGACGAGATTTTTTTTAATTTCTAAATATGATTAAATTAGAATTCTGAAGGAGTGGTTTTTATGACGGCGGAGGAGAAAAAAATGACGATGTCGCAGAATTTGTCGGCGGCGTTAAATCCCGTGAAAATCGACAATCCCGCGAATGTCGATCCTGTGACACGGCAGGAAGTTCAGAAAAAATCTTTGGCGGAGTTGAAAGTGGAAATTAAATTTCACTTGGGACAAATGGCAGGTCACGCGGTAGAAATCGGAAAGTGCTTGATTGAAGCCAAAGAGCAAGTCGGTCACGGCGAATGGAAAAAGTGGCTTGAAGATAATTTCAATCTGAAATACAGAATGGCAGTTAATTTTATGCAAGTTGCTACGCGTTTTGGAAAACAAAAAAGGCGAGTTCGTCTGCATTGCAACAGGCTATCGCGACGAGATGAAGGAATTCCTGAAGATGAATACGGGCTTGCCA
>CAJOGS010000222.1 GCA_905234045.1 uncultured Selenomonadaceae bacterium
ATTCTATACTCATAGCTTTGTCCGCTACCGACTTTATCGATATATTCAGCACTTAATCTGCCATCTACTTCGGCTCTTTTGCTCCAACTTTGGCTACCCAAGCTTCTGCGTTCTATGACATAAGATTTCACACGCAAATCAGGGTGTGGTCGCCAAATGATTTTTATGCGTTCAGGCAAACCATAAATCGCTTGTGCAAACGGAACTGAATCCATTAGTTTTGTGGTACTTGCGACCGTTACCGGCGCACTCTCTGATACTGCGCCGCCACCGTAGGTTTTAACCACATATTTATAAGTTGTTTCAGGTGCTAATTTTGTATCGACAAAGTGAGTTGAGTATTTATCCTTGACGACTGCTACGCGTTTCATCTCGCCGCCGTTCATCTCGGCTCTAAAAATTTGAAATCCTTGAAAATTTCCAACAGAGAACAACTTAAACATATCTCCGACATTGTTGATGATGCTGTCAATGAATATTGCGAAACTTTTGCAAAGTACAATGCGTTGAAAGAAATGGAGAATTGAAATGGGACGGCTTGATGAAATTGACTCGACTATAGCCAAGCAACATAATCAGTACAAAAATGTACGGCAAGATATGCAAGATAATTTGGAGCGTATTCAGAGACTGAAAAAATTTGCGGAAGATACTCCGGCTTATTTGCAAGCACTCAATGAAGAATTTGAAAATAAAACTTCTTTGAGTGGCAAAGAAATTTTGATAATGTTCGTGACAGTCGGCTTGCAAATCCTTCGCCAACATTTTTTAACAAAATTCAATGAGCGTGTGGACGATAATACAGGCGGGAAAGATGACCCGTTTCATGGCGGTAAATATTTAGAGCGGAATCACGAATACTATAATCCGAGTTTTGAAGAAATATTGAATAATCCCGTGCCATTCGACGCTAACAGAGGTTCAAATGGAGCATTGTCCGGCGGAGGAAAAATGGGACATCGAGTAACTGCTATCGGACACGATCCGTTGCTTGGATTGATTTTTGGCACTGCCAACATCGCAACTTCTACACTCACCACAAAAGATTTAGAATCCTACCATATCATAACGGACGGTAAAATTGACGCTTTTTATCAAGGAGAGAGAGCGTCAACAATTTTGGTTTTGCAAAAAACAGCGGCAAAATTTTTTGAGGGGACAGACGGGTTAAAAAAAATCGGAGTTTCTTTCACAAAAGAAATTTGCCATCTGTATTCCGACGTGAACACTCATAATAGTCTGCCTCTCCCTGTTATAAGCGTGGTTGATTCAAAATTTGCGTCGGAACTTGCGTCATACGGTCTGGATTTTGCAAATGTTTTGACGGTCATGAAACAAGCGGTTATGGCAAGAATGATTAACAGCTTGATTGCGATGTACCATTTCAGTTTTTATGACGGCAGTATTCCGAAAGATTTGTACAAGGTCAAAACTAAGAAAATTATTTGCTACTCAAATGTTATCGCAAGTGGAATAAATATCGCTGAAGTAGCTGTTACAAAAAATTTTAAAATGTTAGACATTGGCGGTATTGCCAACACAATTTTTGAAGTAGTGACAAGTTTAAAATTCATGAAAAAAGTTAAACGTGATTTTATTTTCGGGACTTATGATAATGCACTGGCGGCTATTTAGCAAAGGGGGAATAAATTTTGAGTGAGTCAATTATTCCGCAGAAAATTTCTGACATTGTAAATTTTAGACTTCAAGACGAGCAGACCGCAATTTCAACGGTGACATTGCCGAAATTTTTGCGTGGCGGGAAATTGGAAAGTCGGGACGTTTGTTTTTACAAAATCACTCGGCTTTCATTTGATGAGGATTATCCGCATCGCGAGGCGTTTGAAAATGTTTTGCTCACATTGGATAATCCTGCGTTTAATTTGGTTTATATTTTGAGCGGCGACGAATTTGGAATTGAACTTTATATCGGTGTCGTGAAAAATAAAAATTTTTCCGAAAGCAGATTAAATGCGAGCAATTACGGCGAGATTATCGAAAAATCTTTTGCCGGAAATTTTGGCGGCAGTATTGTAGAAAAAGTTAAAGGCTTGGATTTGGAAGAAAATATTCTTTCGGCTGACAGAAAATATAAAAATGGCGGAATTATTGTCGGCGTTCCTTCCGAAAATGAAAAGCAGAGCGATAATGGTAAAGGTTTTCAGGGAATCGACAGACTTATCAATAGTATGATTGGTACAAAATGGCGGTTGATAGTTGTTGCCGAGCCTGTTTCAAAATCTGAAATAACCGATTGGCAACAAGAAATCTATAAAATTTACGATAAAATTTCGCCGTTCGCAAAAAGTTCATTGCAACAATCTACAAATTCGGGAAGTTCAACTACGACAGGCACATCACAATCAGATACGCAAGGTGCAAATTTTAGCAAAAGTCATTCGTCAGGAAATGGGACAAGTCATCAAAGCGGCGATAACGGTTCGAGTAAAAATACTTCCGAAAGCGAATCTAATGGCGAAAGCAAAAGCCATACTGACGGTTCAAGTCGCAGTGAGACTAAAAATTCCGGCACTGCTCAATCTGTGACGACTGAAACTGCCAACAAAAATATTCAGGAGATTTTGAAATACATTGACGAGGAACTTTTAAAAAGAATTAAATCTGGAATCGGGCGCGGAATTTTTAAAACTGCGGTTTATTATATGTCTGACTTGCCGACAACTGCCAATCGCTTGAAAATCGGAATAAAATCATTGTTGCAAGGAGATTCTTCCTCTTACAGTCCGCTTACGGCTTACGATTTTAATTTGCAAAATAATGATGCGACGGGTGCGATAAAAACTTTTCAAAATAATTTCACGAGTCGCGGAACGACTCTTGACGAACATCTTACACTTGCGTCGCGTCCGCACGATGAAAGAAAACTTTGGCTTAGTACATTTTTAACAGTAGATGAAGTTGCACTGTTGGCAGGACTTCCGCAAAAAGAGATACCTGGTATTTCCGTAGTTGAAGGCGTTGAGTTTGGTTTAAATGTAAATAAAACCGGCGACATTATTTTGGGAAATTTAATGCAAAAAGGTCGCGAACTTGAAAATATGCCACTTCGATTGCAAAAAAATTTTTTGAGCAAGCATACTTTTATCGCAGGAGTTACAGGTAGCGGCAAAACTACAACTTGCCAAAAACTTTTGAAAGAATCTGCTGTCCCGTTTATGGTAATTGAACCGGCTAAAACGGAGTATCGTGCTTTGTTAAATTTCAGAGAAAAATTTGGCAGTTGCATTGTTTTTACTGTCGGCAATGAAGAAGTTGCTCCGCTCAGATTTAATCCGTTTGAATTTATTCGCGGAGAAAATCTTTCTGCTCATATTGATATGTTGAAGGCGGCGTTTACAACGGCTTTTCCGATGGAAGGTTCAATGCCACAACTTTTGGAAGAGGCAATTTATAAATGCTACGAAGATAAAGGCTGGAATATTGACACGAGCCGCAATGATAAAATTGCCAAGTATGAAAATTATCAAATTGGAGATGAATTTACAGACAAATACGATTCTCAGCGAATTTTTAAATGCATTGACCCACGTTGTAAATGAAAAAAATTTTGATAATCGTCTTCGCGATGATTATATCGGTTCGCTAGTCAGCAGATTTTCAAATCTTCGGAAAGGCGCGAAAGGCAGAATATTCAACACGGCTCATTCCGTAAATTTTGAAAAACTTATCGACAGAAATGTGATTATCGAATTGGAAAATTTGAAATCCTCCGAAGATAAGGCGTTGCTCATGGGCTTTATTCTGGCACGACTTTCTGAAGTAATAAGGCAACGTCATCGCAGGGATAAAAATTTTAAGCATATAACTTTGGTTGAAGAGGCTCACAGATTATTATCTCGCGTTGAATACGGAGACGGCGGAGCAAAAAAAGCGTCGGTCGAAACTTTCACGGACTTGCTTGCGGAAGTTCGCAAATATGGCGAGGGGCTTATCATAGTTGACCAAATTCCAAATAAACTTGCGGCTGAAGTTATAAAAAATACCAACACAAAAATTATTCACAAAATTTTGGCGCGAGATGATAAAGAAACTGTCGGCGATGCAATGCTTATGGACGACAAGCAGAAAAATTTTTTGTCGGCACTCGAACCGGGACAAGCAATAATTTTCACCGAAGGAATTTCTAAGCCGGTGCATGTTACTGTTCAAAGCGTGACCGATACAAGCGGTGACGAAATTCCCGACGAAATTGTTAAATTAAATTTCAATAATTATCTCGGTAAATCCAATT
>CAJOGS010000223.1 GCA_905234045.1 uncultured Selenomonadaceae bacterium
AATTTGTCTGTTACGCCCTTCGTGAATCGTAATTTCTACAAGATTTTCTTCAAGCAAAAAAATTTTTGCGGGCGCGGTTAACCCGTCTTCAAGTTCGATACCTGCGCGCAGTTTATCAAGTTTTTCTTCGGTAACTTCGCCGCTGATTCTTGCGCGGTAAGTCTTTTCAATTTCAAATTTCGGATGAATAAGCGCGTTTGTCAATTCGCCGTCATTCGTCAGCAGTATAAGCCCTTCAGAATTTAAATCCAATCTGCCGACGGGATAAACTCTTTCAGAAATTTCTTGTACCAATTCCAAAACAGTTTTGCGCCCGCGTTCGTCATTTGCGGTACAGACGTAACCACGCGGTTTATTTAGCAAAATATAAATTTTTTCCGCATTGAATTTTAAAAGTTTGCCGTCAACGCGGATTTTATTTTTTTGCGCGTCCGCCTTTGCGCCAAGTTCAGTTATAACTTTGCCGTCAACTGTAACTTTGCCGCTCAAAATTAAATTTTCAGCGTTGCGGCGGGAAGTCACACCTGCGCGAGCGATTAATTTTTGTAAACGTTCCATTTTAGACTCCTTATTAAGGGTTAGAGGGTTAAAGGGATTTTTTCCTAGAGGTTGTTGGTAAAATATTATTTTAAGATATTTTTCTAATTAAATATACTTTTTATTTGTACGTCCTGCGCGGCATCTTACTTATTCGCTTTTATCGAATAAAATTTTTTCGCTAGGGCGTGTTGAATAAATCAATTTTTACTGATGAATTTTAGTTGCTGATATTTTTTTATTTTTAAATGTACTTTCTTTTTTCCAAAGCAAAAAAAGTACTAAAGAGCATGCCTTGCTACGCAAGCCACGCAAGTACCAAAGAAAAAGTGCTTTAATGAATCCCTAGTCCTTAGCCCCTAGCCCCTGCCGCACTTTGCGGATTAAAAAAAAATTTGTGGATTTTTTAATTTTTCAACAGCACATAGCAAAGAAAAGTAAATTTAATAAATAAGATTTTAAGCAATCAAATTTCATTAAAAATTTACCAAAAGGCTCTTCAGTGAATTATTCAACAAGCACTGATTTTCCAATTTCCCGCGCCGTCCAATTTCAATTCTGTATCGTGAACTTGATACAGCGTCGAACGATGCCCCACGCTTATAATTGTTACAGAGGGCAATTTTTCTTTCAAAGTTTGATACATTTCCAATTCACGCGGCTCATCAAGTGCGCTTGTTGCCTCGTCCAAGAAAATATAATTTGGTTCCGCTAAAAGTACCCGCGCAAATGCAAGGCGTTGCTTTTCGCCGCCTGATAATATTCTGCTCCAATCGTCCGCCACGTCTAATTTGTCTGTCAAATTCGGCAAGTCTACCGCCTTTAAAACTTCAACAAGTTTTTCATCGGACGGCGCGTCTTTTTCTGCTGAAGGATAGACTAAGGCGCGGCGCAATGTTCCCAGCGGCAAATATGGTTTTTGCGGCAGGAACATTATTTTTGAACCTTGCGGCACTGAAATTTTTCCTTCAGCATATGCCCAAATTCCCGCCAATGTTCTCAACAGCGTTGATTTTCCACAGCCGGACGCGCCTGTTACTATCAGCGACTTTGAATTTTCCAAACTGAATGAAAGTTTGTTCAAAAGTTGTTTGCCCGTCGGCAATGAAATATTTAAATCTGAAATTGTCAATTCGGCAGCGTCAGATTTTTCAACTTTCGTTTTAACTTTTTGAACTTCTTCAACGTGTTCGGTAAATCCGTCAAGACGGTTGATAACTGCGCCCAAACTTGCCAAAGTTGCATATGAATCAACAAAAAAGCTCAAAGCGTCCTGAACTCTGCCAAATGCCGAAACTGTTTGCATTAATCCGCCCAAATCAATTTGTTTGCTGAAATAGCGCGGCGCGGCAAGTAAAAGCGGCACGATAACCGCAATTTGCGCGTAGCCGTTCACATAGAAATTTAAATGTTTCGTCTTCGTCATAAGACGGCGGAAATTTTCTATAACATTTTTAAATCTTGCAGTGAAACCTTCCATTTCTGAATTTTCGCCGCGATAAAATGCAATACTTTCGGCGTTTTCACGAACGCGCATCATTCCAAAACGAAAATCAGCCTCATATTTTTGTTGATCGAACTCCAAGCCGATTAATTTTTTACCGACTTGATGAACCAAAAATGTTCCGACGCCGGAATATATCAGCGAAAACCAAAACATATAGCCGTAAATTATAAAATCAGTGCCGCCCAAATTTAAAGTAAATTCGCCTGAAAGTTCCCAAAGTACAAAACTGAACGCCACCAAAGTTGTAATCTGCCGCAAAAATCCAATGATTAACTGCAAAGTTAAATTGACGAATGAACCTATATCTTCAGAAATACGTTGGTCGGGGTTATCGGTTGAGTTTTGCAAATGATAGTAAGTTTGCCCGTTCATCCATGCATTTAAATAATTTTTCGTCATCCACGTACGCCAACGAATTTGCAACAACTGCCGCAAATAAACCGCGTAAACTGCAATCATTATGTAGCAAAACGCCAAAAACGTAAATTGCCCGATTAAATCCCAAAATGATTCAGATTTATATTCTTGCAACGCGCTGTAAAAATCTTTGTACCATTCGTTAATCTGTACCAAAAACCAGACCATCGCCAAATTTAAGCCGATAACGACGGCTAAAAGTCCTATCGCTTTACATTTCTCTTCAGATGTCCAATAGCTTTTAAAAAGTGTCCAAAAACCTCTAAATAAATTGCGTTTTTCCAATATTAAAACCTCCCTGCGGCGAATTTTAGCATTGCTTTTATTTTTTGTCGATTGTTTTTGAATTTTCATTCTGATATAATTCTGAAAAGGTTGGTGATATTTTTGAACAGAAGGAATTTTATCAATATGACAGCAAAAATATTGGCGGCAACTGCAACCTTTGGACTATTGCCGGAATCTGCAGAAGCCGCTCGTAAAGATAAAAAAAATAAAAAAGATAAGAAATCAAAAAAAATTCTTGAAGAACCAAAAATTGAATTTGAAATGCCGCCGCTTGTCGATTTAAAAGAATTGGACGAATTGAATATTAATGCATTTGATTTAGAATTTAAAGAAGATATGGACGTTAGAGAAGGCACGGGGGCGATTGTAATTCATCACGCCGGCTTAACTAAGGATATGGATATCAGCGTTCCCGCAATTCACGATATGCATTTGGGTAACGGCTGGGCAGGTATCGGCTATCATTTTGTAATTCACAAGGACGGCACTATTGAACAGGGACGCCCGCTAAAATATGTCGGAGCACACGCTTACAAAAATAATTTGTACACCGTCGGAATTTGTATGACGGGAAATTATAATATGGCGTATCCGCCTTTTGAGCAAACTTTGGCAGTTGAAAAATTAACCGCCGCACTTTGCAAAAAATACAATATAAAACCTGACGAATATACAATTTTTGGGCATCGTGATTTAAATGATACGAGTTGTCCCGGTGAAAAATTTTATCCGTACTTGCCGCAACTTATTAAAAATGTTCATGAGGTCTTATGAGTAAAAAACGCAAGAAAAAAACGCCGTTACGCAATGAATTTACTGACGCGCTGAATGTTGAAATGGCGGAAAGAAAAATTGTGGAGCGCGTACAACCGAAGGAAGAAATATTTCAAAAATCTGTAGAGGCAGAAAAAATTTCATCAGAAACTGCAGAAATTAAAACGCCTGTACCTGAAACAATTTCCGCAGAAGTTCCAAAAGTCGAAGAAATTCCGCCGATTGAAGAAATTTCCGCGCCGCAAATTGTCGAAGTCAAAACAAATCCGAAATTGGAAAAGCGAATTTTCAAAGAGGCTAAAGACACTTTCTTTGACGAAAAGCCGCCTGAATCTGCGCCGCGTAAATCAATTTTCCGAAGTAAAGGCATGCAACGTTGGGAAGCTGAACAACGCGGAGAAGAAATAACTCCGCCGCCGCCTAAAGTTGAGCCGCCAAAAATTGAAAAGCCGCGCAAATTATCACGTCCCGAAAAATTCGGCATTGTAGTTTCAGCGGTAATGCTGATTTATGCATTTGTAAATTTCGACAAGCCGCTATTTTTTTTAGCGTTATCGCTGGTTTCACATTTCATCAGGCAACCGCTCAGCGCAATGTTCGGAAAATATGATGCCGCCGTTCAAAATGCGTTGCACACTTTCAGCATTGTAATTTTTATCGGCGCGGTAATGTTTTTATTTACTGATTGATTAGATCGGTAGTAATTCACTAACAACTAACAACTAATCACTAGGGCGTGTTGGTAAAATCTTTTTTTTATGTATTTTTTTATAATTAAATGTACTTT
>CAJOGS010000224.1 GCA_905234045.1 uncultured Selenomonadaceae bacterium
ATTTAAAAAAAATTTGTGGATTTTTTAATTTTTCAACACACTCTAGGGCGTGTTGAAAAATTAATTGAAAATGCTGATTCACGAATTATTTTTTGTTCGATGATAGCGAAGAACTAAGATGCCGCACAGGACGTGCGAGCAAATGCTCGTACTCCTCACATTTGCAGGGCGGTGCGTTTTTTTCGCGGACGAAAAAATAGCACCGCAAAAACGCTCTTTCTTTTTGGTACTTGCAAAGGCGACGAGTAGGAGCGTTTGCTCTTTGACGCAACAAAGAAAAATTACGTTCAATATATAAAAAATTTTTAAAAACATATTTATTCATCAGCATCTAACCACTAAAAAGGACCGCGTTTATTCATAATCTCAAAAGCCGCCTCAAGAATTTTTCTGCCTATAGGAACTGCGGATTGTGAACCAAAGCCGCCTTGCTCCACGACTACCGCAACACTTACGCAAGGATTATCAAATGGCGCGTAGGCTACAAACCAGCCGTGATCTCTGCCTTGAGAATTTTCCGCCGTGCCTGTTTTACCTGCGATAGGGTAGGGAAAACCTCTGAAACTGCTTGCCGCCGTTCCTGTTACCGTAACTTCGCGCAAACCGTTTTGTACGAGTTTTATAACGTCCATAGTAACGCCCATTTCGGTTAAATCGCTCAACAATTCCGGCTGAAATTCTCTTATTAATTCGCCGTCCTGCGTTACCATTCGTTTTACCAAATGCGGTCTGAATCTTTTACCGTTTGCCGCAATTTCGCCTGTGAACATTGCATCTTGCAACGGCGTTACCAAGTTAAATCCTTGTCCTATTGCCGCGTCAAATGTTTCTGACAAATACCATTCTTCGCCGTAAACGTCCAATTTATATTCTTTCCAATCGGCGATACCGGGCGATTCATATGGTAAATCAATTCCCGTTTCTTTGCCGAGACCAAACATTTGAGCATATTTTTCCAATCTGTCAACGCCTAAGCGGTTGCCCATTTCGTAAAAATAAACGTTATCAGAATGTGCCAACGCGGCGTGGAAATCTAACCATCCCAACGCCTCGCCGCTTGCATTTGCCTTAGGTATCAGCCAGTGTGTACCGCTGTCAAAAATTTGTTCCTCAGGAGTAACAACACCTGCGGAAAGTGCCGCCGTTCCCGTTACAATCTTAAAAGTTGAGCCGGGCGGATATTCGCCTGTAATAGTTTTGTTGTCCATCGGGTGATACGGGTTGTTGTTAATGGCGTTCCAATCTTTGCTTGAAATGCCGTGAGCAAACAAATTTGGATCAAAGGCGGGACGTGAAACCATCGCCAAAACTTCGCCGTTTTGCGGATTTAAAACAACGGCGGCGGCGGCGTTCGCTCCAATCTGTTTTAAAATTTCATCGACTGCATTTTCGGCGGCAACTTGCAAGTCTCTGTCAATCGTCAAAATTAAATCATAACCGGGCGTCGGCTCTTTCTTGCCGAGAATTTGAACCGGTTTACCTGCAACATCAACTTCAACTTGTTCGCCGCCATTGACGCCGCGTATTTCTTTATCGTAAATTTTTTCAAGTCCAAATTTTCCAATTATATCGCCGGATTTATAACCTTGTTCTTTTTTAGTTTCAAGTTCGGCATCGGAAATTTCGCTGACATAACCGAAAGTGTGCGCGCCTTCCTGTTTCAAAATATAATTTCTGACAGGTTGCACTTCAATAATTACGCCGCGATAATCGTTTTTTTGTTCTTCAATTATTGAAATAATATCAGCAGTTACGTCCTGTTTAATTTTTATCGGGTCGAAACTGTAATGAATGTCAATTCTGCGCTGAATTTCTTCAATAGGCACGTTTAAAAGTCTTGAAACGCGCTGAATGACTTCAGGCGAAATTGGCTCTGTCAGCGGCAAAAGTGAAACTGTAAAGCCGGGACGATTTGTAACTAATAATTGCCCGTTCCTGTCAAAAAAAGTTCCACGCGGCGCAACGGTCGGAATAATTCTGATTCTGTTACCTTCAGCAAGACGCGCGTATTTTTCGCCGTCGTAAAATTGCATGTAACCTACTCTTGTAATTAAAATTGCAATGACAAGAAAAATCAGCACGCCCAAAAAATTAAGCCGCCCTATATATTCGTCATCTTTTTTTGTACTGTCAATCATTAAAAACTCCCGTTTGTAGTGGTGTAGTTGGATAGCTGATAGCTAGTAGCTGATAGCTTGTAGCTGATAGCTTGTAGCTAATAGCTACCCGCTAACCGCTACCCGCTACCACACTACCGCACTAATAATCACGTCGCTTTAAAAATTTATCAAAATTGTAAACAATTTTATAAACAATCCACGAAAAAACAATCTGATAAAAAATCATCGGCTGTAAAATATTTTGAACGCCATATGTTAAATCAATTTGATAACCAATCAAATAAATCAGCACTGCCATTATTGAACAATGCATAAATGCAGCAATCGGCGCACTTAAAACGGGGAAAAGTAATTGCTCTTTAAAAATTCTTTCAGAAAATTTTCCGAACAACCAACCGATTAACATATAACTGAAAATTGTACAGCCGAAATAACTGCCGGTTGTCACGTCTTGCAAAAATCCTGTTGCAAGCCCCATTAAAACGCCATGCTTGTATCCGTTCAAAAATGCCGTCGAAACTGTCAGCAACAACATTAAATTTGCACTGATACCGTTATAACCAATGTACGGCAAAAGCGAAGTTTGCGCGGCGTACATTAAAATAATTAAAAACGCCCACGAAAAAATTTTACTCAACTTCAATTTGCCGTACCTCCGCCGGATTGTCGCGCCTGTTCAAGCTGTTCCGCCTGCTTTTGTTTAACCCTGTCATGTACTTCCTGTTGTACTTCTTTGGCGTATTCAAGCTGTTTTTCAACTTCCTGCGCGTCAAGTTCAGTTCCTGAAGTTTGAATGACAGGCGGCAAAGGTTCAGGCGGCGGTTCCCGTGAAACTACGACAACTGCCACGTCTTCCAATTTCTCAAAATTAACCGTCGTTGCAACTATTCCATGTTTCAACAAGCCGCCTTCATCGTTATGAATTTCTTTGACTTTGCCGACAACAATACCTTTGGGATAAACGCCGCCAAAGCCGGAAGTTACAATCATATCGTCAACTTTAACATCAGCATCTTTCGGAATGTTTACCATTTTTGGCGCGTGCGGATTGTTTACATCGCCCATAACAATTCCTGCAACACGAGATTCGGGACGCTGAATCAAAGTGCCGACCGACGAACGCGGATCTAAAATCAGTTGAACTTTTGAAGTATTCAAGCCCGCCTCGATAATGTGTCCTACAAGTCCCATTTCAGTTACAACAGCCATATTGTCCGCCACGCCGTCCAACGTGCCGCGATTTATCAAAACGACACTTGACCACGTTGCCGACTCTCTGCCGATTATACTTGCCGCAACCAAATCAAATTGCGTGGCACTTTCTTTGTAATTTAAAAGTGCGCGCAGTCTTTTATTTTCTGAAAT
>CAJOGS010000225.1 GCA_905234045.1 uncultured Selenomonadaceae bacterium
GGTTATCTCTTCGACTCTAAAGTTTTGATTGAACAAAAATCTTCAAATGTCAAACTGGACGATTCAGTTTTTAATCAAGCGAAACGCTATAACGACGCCTTAAATTATACGTGCAAGGCGCGTTGGATTATTACCTGCAACTTTTCTGAATTTAAAATTTACAATATGGAGACTTTGGACGCTCCGACGAAAATTTTGCTTGAGGATTTGCCGGAAAATTTCCACGTCTTCGACTTTTTTATTAAAAATAGGCGCGTTCTCGAACAGGATAAAAAATTAAATTTCGATACCGCCATTGCCGTCGGCAAACTCTACGATGCCATGTTAAGCAGTGCGCGCATTAAAAAATCCGACAACAAGCCGGAAATTTTTAACAATCTCAACAAATTGTGCGTGCGGCTAGTTTTCTGTCTCTATGCCGAATCCGCCGGCGTTTTCGATTACAAAATGTTTCGTGATTATCTGCAAAATGAAAATAATACCCGCCGCGCACTTTTGGAGTTGTTCAAAGTTTTAAATACGTCGCTTGAAAAGCGCAGCCCTTACCTTGACGACGATTTAAAAAAATTCCCTTATGTTGACGGCGGACTTTTTGACGACGATGAAAATTTTGACTTCCCAAATTTTTCAACCAACGCCAAAGATATTCTTAAAGATTTAATCGGCTATAAGTGGCTGGAAATTAATCCTACGATTTTTGGCGCAGTTTTTGAATCAACGCTCAATCAAGAGAATCTTCAAAGAAATATCCGCCGCGAAGAGGGGATTCACTACACCGCGCCCGCAAACATCCAAAAGGTTATCAATCCGCTTTTTCTTGATGAACTTTATAAAAAATTTCGTGCCACCACTTCCTGCGATGATTTATTTAATTTACAAAATGAAATTGCCGCGCTCAAATTTTTAGATCCCGCCTGCGGCAGCGGTAATTTTTTGACTGAAACTTATTTACTCCTGCGCGAACTTGAAAACAGTATTCTTGAAGTACTTGTTAATAACGGCGTTAAATTTACCGAAAATCCCGTAAAAGTCTCCATTGAAAATTTTTACGGCATTGAAATTAACGATTTCGCCGTTGCCGTTGCAAAAACCGCGCTCTGGATTTCTGAAATTCAAATGCGCCAAAAAACCGCTGAAATTATCAATTTGCCGCTAAAACATTTCCCGCTTTCCAAAATTCCAAATATCATTTGCGCCAACGCTTTAACTTTCGATTGGAATAATTTAATTGCGCCCGCAAATTTAAATTTCATCATCGGCAACCCGCCTTTTATCGGTACGAAGGGACAAACTGCCGCTCAAAAAGCTGATGTTCTTGCAGTCTGTGAAGATTATAAACCGCTTGATTACGTTTGTTGCTGGTATAAAAAATCTTCTGATTTTATTCAAGGGACAAAAATTCGTTGCGCCTTCGTTTCCACAAATTCTATCACTCAAGGCGAACAGGTCGCCCCGTTTTGGAAAAATTTGAAGGTCCACATTGATTTTGCTTACAAAACTTTCAAATGGAGCAACGAATCTGAAAATATGGCGCAGGTTCATATTGTGATTATCGGCTTTTCGCAGGTTGACAGCTTGCAGAAAAAAATTTTTGAAGTCTCTGTTGAAAAAGATGAAGACGGCAGAAAAGTTGAAAAAATTTCCTGCACGCCCGCGCAGAATATTAACGGCTATTTACTTGACGCGCCAAATATTCACATTGAAGCCAGAAAAACGCCGCTTTGCAATGTTCCTGAAATGTTTTATGGCAGTATGTCAAACGATGGCGGCAATTTAATTATTAAAGCTGAAGATTATGAAGACTTTATAAAAAAAGAACCGCTTGCAGTAAAATATATTCGTCAATATATGGGCGCAGATGATTTTATTAACGGCAAAAAGCGTTATTGTCTTTGGCTTGTAGATTGTCCGCCTGATGAATTACGCAGGATGAAATTGGTTTATGGACGTGTTAAAGCTGTCAAAGAAGTACGTTTGAAAAGTACCTCCTCTGCAACTCGTAGAGCTGCCGAAAAGCCAATGCTTTTTTATCAAAATTCACAACCTAGTACAGATTATATTTTAATACCGCGTACCAGTTCTGAAAATCGAAAGTATATTCCTATTGGATTTATGAGCAAAGATATTATTGCAAATACAGACGCCCAAATGATTCCAAACGCTACACTTTATGAATTTGGCGTTTTAACTTCGTCAGTGCATATGGCGTGGGTAAAAACAGTTTGCGGGCGTTTAAAATCTGATTACAGATATTCAGCGTCGATAGTATATAATAATTTTGTTTGGTGTGAACCTACCGAGAAACAGCGGGCGAAAATAGAAAATACCGCGCAGAAAATATTAACAGTTCGCGCAGGTTATCCAAATGCAACGCTGGCAGATTTGTACGATGAAACGGCAATGCCGGCAGATTTGCGGCGGGCGCACAAAGAAAACGACGCGGCAGTTATGGCGGCTTATGAATTCGATTTAAAAATGACTGAGCCGGAAATTGTCAGCGAACTCTTAAAAAAATATTTCCGGTTGACGAAATAATTTTTTGTGATTATAATTTCAGTGTAAAACTTTTGAAAACTGAAAAAGGACAGCCGGTTTGAACCGTCGGCTATCCCAAAGAATATAGATTTATGTTGGATATTGCCGCAGGTATGCGGCTTAATTTTTGTGCTTATTTGAAGAACACATCATAGATGATGAGTCCGACCTGTACAACCTTGAGAGCCAAATCGGCAATCTCGTACTTAGTCATGACTATCACCTCCCCTCGCGGGGAAAGCCGACAACCAACTGCCTTTTTCTGCGCAGATGATAACAGTCAGGCGGCGCGTTGTAAAGTTTCGGTTGACAGGCAAAATATTTGTGATTATAATTCAAACAGAAAAACGCCCCGTAGTTGGCGGAGCGCATTCAGGGTATTTGATAGACGGTCACTCTACAACGTTAAGTTTTTAAAATAAATTTGCTTTACAGTCGCTTAAGTGTTTCGGACTTAGGCGGCTGTTCTGCTTAATGCAACCAAGATAACGCCGGTGATGACAATCACACGAACGATAATTTTGATAATACGCATAAGCCCCACCTCCTCTCGGAAGTGATGCAACCGCCTATCTTTTCAAATACCGACGAAATTATAACAAACTGATTTTGCATTGTAAAGTTTCGGTTGACAGGCAAAATATTTGTGATTATAATTTCAATGTAAAACTTTTGAAAACTGAAAAAGGACAGCCGGTTTGAACCGTCGGCTATCCTCTAAATATAGTCTTATTTCGAGATGCCGCTGGTACGCGGCTTAATTTTTTTACGATTTACTTAAGAAAGAAATCGCAAATGGTAGCAATGAGTGTCGCGGCTTGAATAGCCAGCGAAATTTTTTGATGAACGCGCCGCTGCACACTCGTGACTTTAGTCGTGAGTTAAGCGGCGCAACATTGACAGACTTTTTTTGCTGTGCTAAAATAAATTTTACTAAAGTAGTAT
>CAJOGS010000226.1 GCA_905234045.1 uncultured Selenomonadaceae bacterium
CACCGCAAAAAGCGTCTTTCTTTTTGGTACTTGCAAAGGCGACGAATAGGAGCGTTTGCTCTTTGACAAGACAAAGAAAAAGTACGTTCAATAAGAAAAAAATTTTTAAAAACATATTTATTCAACAGCCCCTAGTTGGATAGCAAATTACTACCAAACTATCAAACTACCTAACAACTACTTTGAAAAAGTTCGTTCATTTTATAAAAATACTGAGATTAAATTTTCAACAAGCCTTAATTTCAAGTAGCTTTTTAATAAAAAAAACGCCGTCTAATTTAGACGGCTTAATTTTTTTTTACTCGAAATAATTAATTTTCATGGCACGTTTAACGCGGTTCAAAACTTCTGCAGCTTTTTCGTTCGCAATTTCCGTGCCTGTTTTTAAAATTTTCATCACTTCATCGGGATTATTTTCATATTCTGCGCGACGGGCACGAATCGGCGTTAAAATTTCCTCCAAAACTTCAAGCAGGAATTTTTTAACTTTGACATCGCCCAAGCCGCCGCGTTGATAATGTTCCTTCATTTCGGCTACTGTTGCTTTATCTTCGCAAAAAGCGTCAAGATAAGTGAAAACGACGTTGCCTTCAATGTGTCCCGGGTCTGTAACTTTGATATGCAAAGGATCGGTATACATTTCACGAACTTTGGCGGAAATAGTTTTTGAATCGTCGCTGAGATAAATGCAGTTGCCTAAAGTCTTGCTCATTTTCGCTTTACCGTCAATGCCGGGCAAGCGGCGGCAAGTTTCGTTACTTGACAGATAAATATTCGGTTCAATCAAAACTTCGCCATAAATTTCATTCATCTTGCGGACAATTTCCCGCGCCTGTTCCAACATTGGTGCTTGATCTTCGCCGACCGGTACAACATTAGCATCAAACGCCGTAATGTCAGCCGCTTGACTTATCGGGTAACACAAAAAGCCGGCGGGTATGCTCGTTTCAAAATTTTTCTGTGCAATTTCATTTTTTACCGTAGGATTTCTCTCAAGCCGTGAAACTGTCACCAAATTCATATAATACGCCGTCAACTCAAAAAGCGCGGGAATTTGCGATTGAATGAAAATGGTTGACTTTGCGGGGTCTAATTCTACCGACAAATAATCTAACGCCACATTAAAAATATTTTCACGGACGGCGGCGGGATTATCCGCATGATCTGTCAATGCTTGCGCGTCCGCTATCATTATAAAAATTTTGTCGTATTCGCCGGAATTTTGCAGTTTTACACGTTCCCGCAAACTGCCGACATAATGCCCCAAATGCAATTTGCCTGTCGGTCTGTCGCCTGTCAAAATTGTTTTCAATTACATCACCTTATCCAAAATAATCTTCAATGCCGTCAAAAATTCCTTGCGCCGCCGCCGTTATTCCTTCGTCAGAATCCAAAAGTTTTTCTTCGTCAGGATTTGAAATAAATGCCAACTCAACCAAAGTTGCCGCCATATCGGTATGGCGCACGACGTAAAAATCACAAGGTTTGGTACCGCGACTCGGTGTCCTTAACTGTTCGCAAACTCCGCGCCGAATTGCATCGGCAAGGCGTATTGCGGAATTGCCTTCAGTCTTTGAATAATAGTAGCCGGTTGAACCACGCGCCGCAGGATTTGTAAAGCTGTCTGCATGAATCGAAATGAAAATATCTGCATTGTTATTGTTACCAACGTCGCAACGCGCCTGCAATTCTTCAATCGCAGATGCTCTGTCGCCTTTGAATGAAACTTGTCTGTCAGTGCGCCGCGTCATTATAACTTCCGCGCCCGCCTCTTGTAACATTTTTTCAAGTTCAAGGGCAACGCGCAATGTTACAGATTTTTCCATTACGCCTGTAGGACCAATGGCACCTGCGTCGCCGCCGCCGTGTCCGCTAACTTTACCTTCAAGCGTCAAAATTTTGTCTAAATCGTCCTCAAGTTCCTTGAAAGGCTCTTCAACTTCATCTTTTTTGTTTTTGGACTTTTTATCTTTTTTGTCTTTAGATTTTTTATCTTTTTCCTTGTCTTTGGATTTCTTTTCTTTTTCCTTGTCTTTAGATTTATTTTCAATTTTTTTGTCTTTGTCAGTTTTGGGATTGCCGAAAGGTTTATCGACTTCTTCGCCAAGATTTATATCAGATTTTTTATTGTCGTCCTTCTTTGTAATTTCATCAGTTTTTGTATTGGATTTTTTGCCGTTATCAATATCAGTTTCAGAATCTTTCTTTTGTTGTTGCTTGTTCAATTCGTCATTCGGTTTAAATTCGGCGTTGCCGATATCAATAACCAATCGCTTACCTGCAGGCCCGCCGTTCAGCCAAAAAATATTTACATCTGCCATAGTTTCGACAACAACTCTTGCCGTTGAATCGTCGAATTGTGCAACTTTAATTCTTTTGGCAACGGTTGAAACCAATTCAATATCAAGTTTCATTTTTTTTACGTCAATCCACGTATTTTTTAATGAAACTATCAGCCGCGAAGGATTTTCGGCGTAAGATTCTTTAAATTCAACTTGTTTGGGAAGATCCAAAACAATTCTCAAAGTGCCTGAACCGAGACTATAGCGCAGGTCTTTTATTTCAGTTTTTCCGGATAAATTAGCCGCCTCACCTGTTGAAATCATCAAACAAAAAATGAGGAGACTACATAAAATTTTTCTTACCATACAAGCCTCCTCTTCAATAGTGTTGTAGTGTTATAGTGTTGTAGTTTGGTAGTGGTGTAGTTCTGTAGTACTTACTGTCACACTACAGAACTATCCAACTATTACACTACATTAAGTTTCGTAAGAACCGTATTTTTGTTCAAGTTTTTTAAATATCCACGTTAAAACCGCCGTCATTACAAGATAAAATATTCCGGCGATTAAAAACGGCGTCATATCAAATTCACGCTGTACAATCGTCCGCGCCACGCGCAGTAAATCATTCATTGCCAAAATATAAATCAGCGAAGTATCTTTTACAAGATTAATGGTTTCATTTGAAATTGGCGGCAATACCACGCGCAAAACTTGCGGGAAAATTACGTGGCGCATCATCTGCCAATGTTTCAAGCCCAATGCAACTGCCGCTTCATATTGCCCCTTTGGTATTGCTTGAATACCTGCGCGAAAAATTTCTGCAAAGTAAGCCGCGTAATTCAAAGTAAACGCCATTAACGCCGCCGCAAAATCAGGCAGTCTTATTCCTACCATAGGCAGGGCGAAATAAAAAAATAACAGCTGGAGCATTAACGGCGTCCCGCGCATTACCCAAACATAAAATTCCATTAAGTAACGCAACGGCGCAAAATTTGAAATTCTTCCCAACGCCGCAAGCCCGCCAAGCGGTACGCTCAATATCAAGGTTATAACAAAAATTGTTAATGTAACTTCCGCGCCTTGTAATATCAAGTACGCCATATCTAAATATCTGTCCATAAATTATTGTTTTTTCTTGATTAAATCTGCGTCAAACCACTTTTCAGAAATTTTTGCGGCTGTACCATCAGCAACAATTTCATCAAATGCCTTTTGAACTTTATCGCGCAATTCGACATTTCCTTTTTCAAATGCAATACCAAATTGAGTTATTTCGCCGACTGAAATATCGAGAGCCTGCAATCTGTCCGAGTGTTTGGAAAGGTAATAACGCCCGACAATTTCATCACAAACTACAGCGTCAAGGCGTCCGTTTTCCAAATCCATGAACGCGCTGACATAATCGCCGTAAGTTTTAAATTCTTTGAAAGAATTTTGCAAATCAGGATTGGCGTTAATATTTGCCTCACCTGTTGAACCTGCTTGAGTGCCGACAGCTTTACCCGCCAAATCATTTACATTTTTAATTCCCTGTTCATTGCCTTTGCGAACAAAAATAATTTGGCGATTATCCATGTAAGGATCGCTGAAAAGCATATTTTCTTGGCGTTCAGGCGTAATGTCTAAGCCGTTCCAAATAATGTGGATTCTGCCGGATTTTAATTCAGCTTCTTTACTGCTCCAATCAATCGCCTTAAATTCAACCTCCTTGCCGAGACGTTTTGTAGCTTCTTTTGCTAAATCAACGTCAAAGCCGACAATTTGATTTTTTTCATCTTTAAAGCCCATTGGTGCATATTCGTCATCAAGACCGATAATAATTTTTGAAGTTGCATCATCAGTTTTTCCCGTATCGCCGCCGCAACCTGTAAACAACATTGAAACTAACATTCCGGCTGTAAAAAGAAGATTTTTCATTTTCATTATTGGCAAATCATCCTTCCATAAAACTTTCATAAATATTCGCTGCAAAAAATAAATATTCCTGCAAGGCGAAACGCGGAAATATTTTACTTCAGATAATACAAAATTACAAGATAAAAAAATAAAGCGTGACATTACGGCAATAAAAAGTTAAAATCTAATGTAAATTTTGCAGGGAGGTTTTTTTATGGATTTTTTTCATCAGCTGATACAACAGTTGATAAACGGCGTTTCACTCGGTAGCATTTACGCGCTGATTGCGCTGGGCTACACAATGATTTATGGAATTATAAAGCTGATAAATTTTGCACACGGCGATATTTATATGGTCGGCGCGTATTTGGGATTTTTCGGCGTAACAACTGCGGGACTTCCGATTTTTCCCGCGCTTTTAATTTCAATGTTTATTACAGGTTGTCTCGGAATGGTAGTTGAAAAATTGGCGTATAAACCATTGAGACACGCGCCGCGCATTTCAATTTTGATAACGGCTATCGGCGTGTCATTTTTCCTTGAATATACAGGAATGTATTTTGTAACGCCGACGCCGCGCACATTTCCGGACGTGATTGGAAGTATTTCTTTCAATGTCGGCGGCTTCATAATCAACGGGCAACAACTTTTAATTTTTGCGATAACGATAATTTTAATGGCGATTTTAACTTATATCGTCCAGAAAACAAAATTGGGAAAAGCAATGAGGGCGGCAAGTTTCGACACGGAAACGGCGCAATTAATGGGGATTGATTCTGACAGAATAATTTCAGTAACATTTTTTATCGGCTCAAGTTTGGCGGCGGCGGCAGGCGTATTGGTCGGCGTGTATTACAACACGATAGATCCGTTAATGGGAATAATGCCGGGCTTAAAAGCATTTGTAGCGGCAGTTTTGGGCGGTATAGGTATTTTACCCGGCGCAGTGGTCGGCGGGATCATTTTGGGCGTTATAGAGGCTCTGGTGGCGGGATTTTTATCCTCTACCTTCAGAGACGCGGCGGCGTTTGCAATTTTAATTTTAGTGTTGCTGATAAAACCTTCGGGACTCTTCGGCAAAAATGTCAATGAAAAGGTCTAGGGAACAGGGGATAAAGGGGCAAAT
>CAJOGS010000227.1 GCA_905234045.1 uncultured Selenomonadaceae bacterium
TTCCTTTTTTGCAAATTCTTTATTGGCTTGAGTGTAAATCTCGGTCAATCGGCTTTTCAATCCTTCAAAATCCTTTTGCAAAAACTCATTCGCGTCATATTTATTTTTCGGTGAAAGAATAAAATTCACTGCCGAAAATCCCGCTGACTTCAACTCTCTTAATGCTTTTGCCGCTCCGTTTTGCCCCGCGCCGCTGTCGTTATTGTCAAACAACAAAATTATTCTGACTTTTGCTTTATCAACGCCCGAACTTTCAAGAGTGCGAATCAAAATTTTGTATTCCCCCGCTCCCGACAACGCCACTGCCGAAAATCCCGCTTTATGAATTGAGATCGCGTCAATTTCTCCTTCGGGTACAAAAAATGTACTTTCAAAATTAAGCTTGTACGGATTATAAATTTCGGTTTTCTTTCCGCCTGTATTCCCGCGCTTGACTTTTGAGTTTTCGCCAATACTCCGCATTAAAAATCTGCCCGAATCATACGGAAGGATTAAACATCTGGAACTTGCAGGAACATTTTCACCGATTGATTTTAAATCTGCCGCCGTTGCAATTCCCGCTCCGACTTCCCGCAAATCCTGCAAATTCAATCCGCGAATTTTCCCGCCCGTCGTCTCTAAAAATCCCTCAAGCTGATTCTGTACAAGCCCATAAAAATTGCTATAATCTTTTGTTGAGTTGATTTTTTCTGTTGCTTGCGCTCTCATCAGCGTAGCAACTTTTTTATTTTCGTTGAAAGTAAGAGAATCTGACAAATTAAACATCTCCTTCGCCTTCGCCGCCGTTTTTGCTCGTCCTTCCTGCGTCCTCGCGTCGTATCCGAAATGCGCCGCAATTAAATCGACTGCCGTATAATTTTCGCCGTTGCACTTCCCGAAACAGTGATAATTAAAGCCCCAATCCTGCGACGTTACAGACAATCCGTCCCCGTTGTCACCTGTGCCGTTCCCGCAATACGGGCAAATATACGTTGGTCTACCGTTCGCCGATTTTCGCGCAGAGGTTATCACTCCCGCATTTTCCAATTCAATCGGCGTAATTTTTTTCATTTCGTCAAAAATTTTCATTTATATCATCTCCTAAATTAAATTTCGTGGAAAATAAGAATTGTCAACCATAATCAACTATCAAACAGCAACTTTCCTTTTTCTTCGGGTGAGTTTCGGGGGGGAATTTTACTTCTACTGGCGGGTAGTGAAACGTTAAGCCCGCCGAAGTAGTATAATCTTTATGGATTATATAGGAAAAAAATGTGCCGCCAAACCGCACTACAATGCGGGTTTACAAGACAGGGGGGTAGCTTTTGTTGTATAGCAGGGTAGCTTTTGTTGTATAGCAGGGTAGCTTTTGTTGTATAGCTAAAGTATGGCAGAATGGCGGCAGAATCCCGTTTCAGCTCCGAAAATGGATAGAATAAAACGCACCATTTTTCTTTTCAAAGTGCCAATCGGTGATGAAATCCTGTTTTTTGAAATGCTCCAAAATCTTTTTGATGATATTTCTTGCGTCTTGCTTTTGCCACTTGTCAGCGTCTAATAATTCGCACTGCTCGAAAATATCTTCAAATGTAATAATTTCACGCAGTTTCGTTACTGTTTTGTAGTTAAAGCCGCCACCTTTTTTCTTGCCCGTAATATGTGGCTTGTATTTTTTGTGACTTCCGATAATCGCGGTGATTCTCTCCAACAGGAAAAATTTTAACTTCATAACCAATACCGAATTATGAAGTTTCGGCACGTCAAGCAGTTCAAAAGGTTGCTCGGTGAATTGTTTCTTGAGTTCGGAATTTTGAAATAAAGGTGAATTACCCCAAATTTTATAAGCACCGTCGGCAATTTGCCCGTTGATTTTAACTTCGACTGATTCACACGGCAGGAGATAATTTTTGAAAATAACTTCGTCTTTGTCGCAATAATGAAATTTTTTGCTAACGTCGGTCATATTTATCTCGACACGGGTACAGGCAAGCCGCTCAATAGAATCGGAAATAGCTTTTTTCATTTCGGCGGTTAATGTATGACTGCCGCCCATTTTCTGAAAAAGTCTCCGAATGGTGAAAAAATTATTCCCCGCGTTTTTCTCCGATATAACGGCGCAAAAAACCAATTTATCGAACTGTCCCAAATTGCCTTTGAAGGTCTCGAAAGTTACGACAGTTTTAATTCCACGTCGCTTATTTTCGGTAACGCGACGAATCGGTTTATCCTTTGCGGGATTGAAAATGTTTTTGAAAACTTTATCCAAAGGAATCGTTAAATTTTTCGTCGGATTAAGTTTCATAATTTCTTTTTTTTCTTCGTCGTTCAAAATAAAATACCGCCTTTCTTGACAGGCGCGGTAATAAGGCTTAAGATTGAAAAAGCAGAAATAACCGCGCTGTGAATTGTACTTTGACACGTTTATTTTACAGCGTCCCTAAATTTTTGCAAACAACAACATATAAAGGCGGCTTGTCGGTCGGAAACTTTTCAAGCCGCCACGTAAATCGTCAATCCGCAGTTGTGCGGATTTTTTTATTTTGCAGGAAAGAAAATTTATCAAGCTCGGTTACGGATCGGGAATCAACTTTGAAAAGTTGAAAATCAACTCCCGCATTGAGTAAATCAAGCCAACGTACCGAAATGAAAGTTACTCCGTCTTTGTCGGTGAATCGGCGAATATCTTCATTTTTCTGTGAGTCAAGGTATCGAATTAAATCAGCGTTTTTCATCAGAATTACAACGGCAGATTTTCCGCTTGAATCAACATAGGTCTGAATGTTTAAATCTGCAATGAGTGTTCCCTTCCGCTTTAATCCCTTCCGCAAGAAATGAACTTCGGCGGGCTTTTCCTTCCGAAACTCCCGAATGGTTACGGTGTATCCGCGTTTTGAGATTTTACGAAAACAACGGCTGCTAATTCCCGTGACAGTTCCTTCGTGAAACATAGTCAAGTCAATTCCTACTCGGTCAAGTACTCGGATAATGACAGGGGAATTTTTTTGATTATCCTTTTCCCAGCTGAAAACGACTGCGCCGTTAAAAACGTATTTCAAAACATCAGCGGCAAATTTTGAGTTTTTAACCGTGTAACTTTTGTCATTGTCAAAACTATTCATCGTCATCACTCTTCTTTCAAAATTTCGGCAGGTTGAACATTCAACGCCCGACAAATTTTTGCGATTGTCGGCAGTCTTGCTGGTGAATCGCTTTTCAAAAACTTAGAAATTGTAGCAGGTTGAATATTTGCCGATTGTGCAAGCTCCAGCGTCCCGATACAGTTTTCAAGCATTGCCGTTTTGAGTTTTTTACTGCTGATTTTATCCATTTTTCTCACCCCTTATTTTTCGCTTTGTGTTCAAATTGCGCTTTGTTTTAACCAACAATTTTATTTTAAATTAAATTTTGTTTCCTGTCAATAAAAAAATGGAGTGGATTTTATTTCCGCTCCATTCCAAGTAACCAATCGGCTGAAACTCCTGTACATC
>CAJOGS010000228.1:0-1032 GCA_905234045.1 uncultured Selenomonadaceae bacterium
TCGCGGACGAAAAAACAGCACCGCAAAAAGCGTCTTTCTTTTTGGTACTTGCAAAGGCGACGAGTAGGAGCGTTTGCTCTTTGACAAGACAAAGAAAAAATACATTTAAAAATAAAAAACTTTCAGCAAATAAAATTCATCAGTAAAATTTGATTTTTTCATACACGTCCTAAGATAATTCCAGAATTGGATAAAAAATTTTGGAGAACGTCCGCACGATTTGAAGAAAACAGGAATTTTTAAATTGGTGTGGAAAATTAGCAAACATTAAAGGAGGCAATTTTATGGCTGATATGCGAATTTTCCACCTTAAACCTGGAATGACTTTTGAAGATATTGGAATGGAAGTTGAAGATTTTTTGCGCTACGACAAAGAATTGACGGTTGAAAGAATTGTAAGTTCAGACGGCTGTTTTATTCAAGCCCGCGAAACTTCAACCTTGAAAAGATTTACAGGACTCGGCAAGGCGTTGCAAGTTCAAATTGTTCCCAAAAATGACAATGAAGTCATTGTGAATATCGGTATGGGCGAATGGGCTGATAAAATTGGAGCGGCGGCGGTCGGTATGGTTTTATTTATGCCGCTTGCGATAACGGCGGCTATTGGCGCGTATGGACAAAATAAACTGCCTGATGAAATTTTAAATTGCATTGAAAAATTTATACATTCATATTGAAAAACTGCAAAAAAAATTAATCCCACTCTTCGGAGCGGGATTTTTTTTTGTTAAGTATTGAAAGATTGTAGAAAATTTTCGATTTTTACTGATGAAAAATTTTTTACTGAACATATTTTTTTCGCAGTCAGCAAATTTTGAGTCCTATGAATTTTTTTCATTCAAAATTTTTGCTTGTACGTAAATTGCACATTCAAGCCGCTTTTTTTGAATTTCACAGCCGACCTCATAAGGTTTTCTAATGTCATTGTGAAATAAATCTGCGTTGGCGTGGCAACCACCGCTACAAAAATATTTTGCCCAACAATCTTGACATTTCGGCTTGTTCAATACGTGCGATTCACGAAAATATTTT
>CAJOGS010000228.1:1056-6384 GCA_905234045.1 uncultured Selenomonadaceae bacterium
AAAAACATTGCCGAGTTTATATTTGCCGCGTCCGACAAATTGATGACACGGATACAAATCTCCGTTTTCGGCAACTGCAAAATATTCATGTCCCGCGCCGCAACCTGCCAATCTTTTTGCCACGCAGGGACCATTTGACAAATCTACATTGAAATGGAAGAAGAAAAATTCTTTGCCGAGTCTGCGATATTTTAAATAAGTGTCGGTAAGTTTGTCATATTCTTCAAAAATGCGCGGCAAATGTTCTTCAGTCAATGCAAGCGGCGAATCTTTCAAAACTACCGGCTCAATCGACAGCACGTCAAAGCCGTCATTGTACATACTGACAACGTCATTTGTAAAATCTAAATTTTTATTGGTGTAAGTGCCGCGCAAATAATAATTATCGCCGTTGCGACTTTCAACGAGTTTTTGAAAATTTTTAACCACGCGGCTATAACTGCCGCCGCCGGAAATATCGGGGCGCATTGCGTCATGAACTTCTCAACACCAGCGAAATATTATTTTTATTCAGCCACGCAATTTTTTTATCGTCAAGCAACATTCCATTTGTCGTTAAAGTCAGCTTGAAAATTTTGCCCGTCGCCTTTTCGCGTTCTCTGACATATTCGGTAACGGCTTTAACGGTTTTGAAATTTAAAAGCGGTTCGCCGCCGAAAAAGTCAATTTCGCAATGCCGACGCAAGCCGGAACTTTTTATAATGAAATCGACAGCCGCCCGCCCCGTCTCTTCTGACATAATGGCGCGGTGTCCATAAGTTCCTTCATCGCCGAAACAATATTTACAGCGCAAATTACAATCCTGAGCGATCATCAGACACAGTGATTTTACAACGCCAAAACTTTTGAAAGTCGGCGGAACGTCAATATCAGGGGCAAAAAGTTCGCCGTTATTAATCAGTTCGTGAAGTTCTGAAAGTGCCTCAACAATATCGGCAGGCGCGTATTTTTTTGACAGCGTGGCAATAACTTTAACGTCGTTTTCGCCGTCGAAAATGTCCAAAATGTCAAAAATCATTTCGTCGATTATATGAACTGCGCCGCTGTTTACGTCCAGCAAAATATAATCGTCGCCTTGTTTAAATTTGTGTATCGTAAAAATTTCTCCTTTCGCTGTAGTGCGGCGGTAGTGGGATAGTGTGTTAGTGGGATAGTATTTACTACAAAACTACCAACTAACAACTAGGGCGTGTTGATTAATTCCAAAATCCACAATTTTTTTAAAATCCGCAAAGTGCGGACGTTTTTTAGTGTGGTAGTTCGATAGCCAATAGCTGATAGCTAACCGCTACCTGCTACACCACTATCCAACTACTTTTGCTTCGGAAAAAAGAATGTACATTTAAAAAATATCAGTAACAAAAATTCATCAGTAAAATTTGATTTTTTCAACACGCTCTAGCAAAGAAAAGTAAGTTAAAAGTAAAAAAATCTGAACATAGAACTATTTTAAAAATGAATTATTCAAAAAGCCCTAACCACTATCTACTAACAACTACCCAACTACTATTCACTGTCTTTGTCAGAATCTGCAATATATTTCCGCGCAACCGCCGTAACTTGATCTTTCAAATCAATAATGTTGGTATTTTTAACTTGCGCCCCTGCAACTGTTTGATGTCCACCGCCGCCAAATTGCTCCATTATAACTTGAACATTCAAATTTGAAGTTGAACGCGCACTAATTCCAACAATGTCATCTTTCATTTGAAATAAAACTATAGTCATTCGCACATTTTCAATCGTCAGTAAAGCGTCTGCCGCTTGCCCCGCCATAGCTTGAATATTTGGCAGATTTTTCGGCATAGTGGAAACTATCAAGCCGCCTTCATAGTATTCAGATTGCGCCTTAGTTTTCGCCAATGCCACAGCCGTTTCATAGTCTGACATAAATAATTCACGCACTATAACGGGGTCTGCGCCGTTTCTACGCAAATATGACGCCGCGTCAAATGTTCTTACGCCTGTTTGTACCACGAAAGATTTTGTATCAACCACAATTCCCGAATATAAAGCCGTCGCCGCCAATTTGCCGATTTTAACTTTTTCGTCGAAATACATCAGCAATTCAGTTACCAATTCAGATGCCGAACTTGAAGAAGGCTCATGATAGAAAACGACGGGATTTTTTATAACGACTTCGTTTTTTCTGTGATGGTCAATGACAATTACATTTTTAATTCGTTCCAACAAAGACGGCGCGGCTACAAGATACGGAATGTGCGTATCAACGATAATTGCCAGCGGATTTATTGAACTTTGCAAATTTAAATCGTCAACTTTGGAAAATAAATTTTTATAAGTGTCAGATTTATCTTTTCTGAACTGATCCAAAATTTTATCAATGCTTTCAAGCGAATTGCTCAAAACGACATGAACCGGCTTTTTAATGTGCATTGCCATAGTAGCCACGCCCATTGCCGCGCCGAAGGAGTCAAAGTCTTCGCGTACATGCCCCATTACAAAAATTTCATCTGCCGCTTCCATATGTTCACGGATTGAATTTGCCATGACGCGCGCTCTTACTCTGTTATGTTTTTCAACTGCCTTTGTGCGTCCGCCGAAATATTGCGGTTTGCCGTCGATATTAATTGCAACTTGATCGCCGCCGCGTGCAAGTGCCGCGTTCAATCTTTCTTTAGCATGTTTGCCCAAATCTGACATTGACTGTTCAACAGGATTTTTATCTGCAACCGCCACGCCTATTGACAATGTAACGGGGATGCCGTTATGGCTGACAATTTGGCGCACTTTGTCCAAAATAGTAAATTTGGCGTCAATAGCTTTTTGAAGTGCCAACTGTTCCAAAACTACTACAAATAAATCATCTGCAACGCGCTGCATAAATCCCGACAAATCGTTAATCCATTTTTCAAGCTCTTCATTTATCGAAAGAATCATTGCGGCTTTTTCGGTTTCATTTAAATTTTGCATAATTTCATCGAAGTTATCAACTTGCACATACATTAAAACTGTGCGGCTTTGCTGATACTCCAATTTCATTTTTTCAAACGAGGTTATTTCTTGTGCGAAAAGGGCAATTATTTTTGGAGACTCTGAAGTTTTTTGAATTTGCCGGTAAAAAACTTGGAAATAATGCTCCGTCGTTATTTTTTCACCGTCTTCAGAAATTGAAATTTTTTGAGTTTTGGCGATATATTGCCCGCCTCTAAGTAAATTTTCTTTTAAATCGTCAGTAGATTTTAAAATTTCCTCGTCTAAAATTCCGTTCCAAAATTCGTTAACGTGTAAACCTTGCTCCGGCTTGAATTCTGAATATTTTTTTGTAAGTTCGTTAAACCATTCAACTCTGCCGTCTTCGTTAATCAACATTACAGCTTGCGGAATGTTAATCATTGCGTAGCGCATTAGTTCATGTCCGCTTCCTACAATATTTTCACAATACGCCAAAAATCTTTTATTGCGGGCGCGTTCTCTATCCAAAATATATAGTGCAACCGCTACCCATAAAATTACTGCCGCCGTCGCCAAATAATTGTTATAGTGTGAAAATATCACAATCATTATAAAAATTGCCAACCATTCTGCGAACAGATCTATTTTCGCCGATAAATCTCTCGGCACATTATCACCGCCTTTTTTATTTTTATTTATTATTTCAAAATAGTTGTCAGGTCGTTTTGAATAATTCCAATGAAAAAAATTTTTTTATTGATATTTACTTTTCTTTGTCTTGTTAAAGTAGTTGTTAGCAGATAGTTGTTAGATCGGTAGTTTTTCACTAGGTGCTATTGGTAAAGTACTTAAAAAGTAGACTGAGAAAGGAAAAGTTGGTGCGCGCAAGGACGCGCGCTCAGTTAGCCGCCGCGCGCAGGTCGCGTGATGCGACCGCAGTATGCGCGGCTAGCGTTTTCTTTGGTACTTTCTTTTTCGCAATGCAAAAAGAATAAAAAATGTAGGCAGTAGGCAGTATCACTACAAAACTACAAAACTACAAAACTACCGAACTATCAAACTATCAAACTATGCTTTTTTAGAGAATTTTTTTCTGTAGTCAAAAGCCATATCAAATAAGCCTGTAAAAGCCACTATTTCTATTAACAGCATATTCAATATTATAACAATAAAAAACAGTCTCCGCCAAAATTTTGAAATATTAAAATCGTCTGCAGTTGCTGACAGTACCGACAAGCCTTGCAAAAATCCAATTCCCGTTGAAACAAATGCAATATTGACTGAAATTGTATAAAGCGTAATCCATTCCCGAGTTTCGCCCCAATAGACGCCGATAGCAGAAAACGCCACTATATACAAAATACTTTTTGGAAATCTCCACTCGGCAAATTTGGGCATTGGCTCAACAAATTTCATTCTCAATTTTGCAAAAACCCATTTTGAAGTTATATAGCAAGCCAACGCATTTATCAAGCCCATCAAAAATAAAAGGAACGGCATTAAATATTTCATAAACGCCAAAGTTGCATCAACTTGTCCGCGCAGTTGGTTAAGTACCTGCTTGTCCATTCCGGCTATTTCGTAAATTCTGAAAGTCTCGTCAAACATTTCTTTCACTGAGGACATTTCGATTTCCATTAAATTTATTTCCATTACAAAAGTTAAAATTGCAATGGCGATAACCTGCGCGAAAAATGAAGTTATCAAAGTTGCCACAAAACATTTTACCGCGCTGAGATTTTTTTTAATGCAATAACCGAGTACCAGCCCGCAAATTCCAAAACTCAATGCAATTCTCATTGCAAGCAAAGGACCAATAAACATTGTGAGAATCAGAAAAGACGCAATTAACGCCAACGCGCCTTTTGCTATACCTTGCCGCACTGTCAAAACTACAATCGGCACGGCGCAAAAAAATTCTATAAACAATCCGACAAGCGGCAAATATACTGACGCCAACCCGAGTACAACCGCAACAGCAGTTAAAAGCCCGCCTTCAACCGTCGGGGTAACTTTACTTTCCATTAAAATTCCTCAACCAAAAACAAATTTTTCTACCGCTTCTGCAAAGCCGTCGTCTTCGCAATTCGACGTTACGAACGTGCAAGCGGATTTAATTTCATCTGTAGCATTGCCCATTGCTACACTTTGTCCGGCGGCTTGCAACATTGGAAGATCATTATCACTGTCGCCAATCGCCATAACTTCAGATTTATCAACGCCTAATTTTTCAGCCAAAATTTTTATTGCCGCCGCCTTTGAAACGCCGGGCATCATCATTTCTATAAATTGCGGGTGCGATTTTGTAACTGCGATTTTTTCGCCAAATTCTTCTTTGAAAAGTTTAACGCGCTCCAAAGTCTCTGCCAAATTTGCATTTATTCCCAAAAGTTTGCAAACTGAATTGGTACG
>CAJOGS010000229.1 GCA_905234045.1 uncultured Selenomonadaceae bacterium
GTGGATGAAGAACTTTGTCAGCGTCTCAACCAACGCCGCCCGTTTCCAGGACATCTCGCTGAACCCGCAGAAGCTGGCCGGCATGTGTGCCAAGCTGAAGTGCTGTCTGAACTACGAGGTGGACGACTATATCGAGGCAGGCCGCAGGCTGCCCGGCCGCGAGGTTGTGCTGCAGACGCAGGATGCCGACTACTACCTCTTCAAGAGCGACATCCTGGCAGGACTGGTCACCTACTCTACCGACAAGAACTTGGCTGCTAACGTGGAGACCATCAGCGCCGAACGTGCCAAGCAGATTATCGACATGAACCGCCACGGCGAGAAGCCCGAGTCGCTGCATGAGAGCGGCAAGGCCAAGCCACAGAAAGTACACGTCGACCTGGCCGGCGGCGACATCAACCGCTTCGACAAAGCCAAGAAGAAGAAAAAGAAGAAAAAGCCACAGCCCAAGAAGGATGAGCATCAAGACTAAATGGCTGTTTACAGCACTTACGGTTGCACTGATACTTGTCAGCTGCAATCGTAAAGTCATCTACCATCACTATGAGCACACATCCTTAGCGGGATGGGAGAAGGACGACACGCTGCGATTCTCAGTCCATGCTGCCGAGCAGAGAGCCGTGGTGAGGCGCGAGATTGAACTGCGCATCACCGACGCCTACCCCTTCCGTGGCCTCAACTTAGTGGTCGACCAGACCTCCTTCCCCTCACACATCCACCGCCGCGACACCCTGCAATGCGACCTCATCGACGCCAGAGGCAACGTCCACGGAGACGGCATCAACCTGTACCAGTACCGCTTCCACCTGGCCGACATCAGCATCAACGAGGGCGACTCGCTCAGCATCTGCATCCTTCACAACATGAAACGCGAGGTACTGCCCGGCATAGCCGACGTCGGTGTCCGCCTGACAACCTACTAAAACCGATATGGAAGAAGCCAACAACAATTTAACCAAGGTACAGCAGAAAGTCAATTCCGCCAAAACTAAAAAACACGGGAACCATCGCCATCATCATTCCATTAAAACCGTTTGGAAAAAATCCGCCGTGACTCCAAAGGTTGCTGAAATTTTCAGGGAACGGGCGAACATCTGTAAAAATCAGATACGAACCTAAAACTATCATAAAAATAATTGCAGAAATTTTTATCAGCGACATCCAAAATTCAATTTCGCCGTATGCTGAAACCGTGATTAAATTTATCGCCGTGATAATTATCAAACAAATTAACGCGCCGACCCATTGCGGCAAATCGTTAAACCAATATTGCAAATAAATTCCAATGGCGGTTAATTCCGCCATACTGACTAAAATATATAAAATCCAGTAATTCCAGCCCGCCAAAAATCCCGGAAAATTTCCCCAATATTTTGTGGCGTAATAACTGAATGAACCTGAAACCGGCTCTTCTACCGACATTTCGCCTAACATTCTTACAATAAAAAAAATTATTATTCCGCCAATTAAATAACTCAAAGAAACTGCAGGGCCTGCAAGTGCGATCGTCGAAGTTGAGCCGTAAAATAAGCCCGTGCCGACTGCCGTACCCAGTGCAATCATCTGCAAGTGTCGATTTTTTAAACCGCGTTTTAATTTTTGTTCTGCCATTTCATAACCTCTTTTGATACAAACTAAATTTTAAATTTTCGACACAAAATTTTTTTAACCTGCAAAATTAAATCTTCCAAAATTGAGCCGTGAAATAAAACTTTGCCGACTGCCATATTTATTGAAAATCATTTATTGAAAACTGTGCAATTTTTTTGGGCTAGGGCGTGTAGGTAAACTCTTATTATTTTAAGTTTTTTTTGAACGTACTTTCTTTTTGCATTGCGAAAAAGAAAGTACCAAAGAAAACGCTAGCCGCGCATACTGCGGTCACATCACGTGACCTGCGCGCGGCGGCGAACTGAGCGCGCGTCCGTGCGCGCACCTGCTTTACTGTTCTCAGTCTACTTTTTAAATACTTTACCAACAGACCATAATAACTAGGGCGTGTTGAATAAGTCTGTTATAAAATTTTTTCTTGAAAGTTTTTATTTTTTGAACGTACTTTTTCTTTGCTCTGCACGTCCTGTGCGCCTTCTTAGTTCTTCGTGCTTATCGAACAAAATTTTATTTGTGAATCAGCATTTTCAATCATTTTTTCAACACGCACTAGTAAAGAAAAACATTTTAACCTGCAAAAAAAAACGCCCTTGCGGGCGCAAAATTTTTATCTCACTTGAATTGTCAAAGTATTATATGCCAACGACTGCAAAATTAAATCTGCGTCAGTAGCTTTCTGCATTTCGGTAAAAAGCGTTTGCGGTGAACCGCTGTACATTACAGTAAAAACAGCCTTGCCGCCTTCGTAGCTGGAAAGGTTGCAACTTTTGACGCCGCGCACTGCTCCAATAGCAGTTTGAACTTGACTAATTTTTTGGAACGCCGCGCCGTAAACTATCACTTCAAGACTTTGACGACTTGTGTACATTCCCGTTATTTGCTGTACAAAATATTCGCCCATTTGCTTACCTGCCGCCGTCAACGCTTTTTTAGCGGCGATTGCTTGAGAATTATCGAGACCGGAGCCGTATTTTCCGTCAGTTGCGATAATTTGCCCTGTTTTCACGATAAACATTTTTGCCTCAACGCGGGCGCGGCAACTTTGCATATTTGATCTTTGATTGCCGGGCAACCATTGCGCCGCGTCGCCTAGTCCGTCACTAAACGCCTCACCGACAATAATAATGTCAACGCCCAACTGATTCGCCGCACGTGTCATATCAGCCGCCGTCATATTCAGCGGATTTGAAATATTTAATCTTGAGCCGACTTCGGTAACTTGTGAAAATCCTGCTTCAAGCAACGCTTTTACAATCGCAGTTTCACCCGCAGGATCGGGGATTCTTGATTGTAAATGCCTTTCAGGCACATAAACCGCAATTTTTGGATTTCTAAGTTGAATGTTTATAATTCCCAGTCGAGTCAATTCATTCATCAATCGTGAATTGGGATTGTCATCAACCACCGCATTAATTGTAACGTTCCAAACGCCGTCACTTAAATTTTTACCGACAACTTGATAATCTGTCACAAAGCCGCGCGATTGAGTATAAATTTGGTCGTTGATAACCGCGCCTTTTTCAACCAAAGTTTGAGAATCTACCAACACGCCCAAAGTATTTTCTACTGCCAATCTAAGCGCGTCATTTTCGGCTTCTGAAGGCGTCAAGCCTTGCCCTGTTACCGTTACATTTTTTGCAAGTGCCGAGCCTGTCAGTAACATCAGCAACGCAATAACTAAAACTGCAAATTTTTTCATTTTATCAGCCCCTCTTTACAACGTCGCCTTTTTGAACAGTCTTGATTTTTTCGCTTGAAATAACCTTGCAAATTGAGTATTCGGCATTTACTTCGGTAACT
>CAJOGS010000230.1:0-3386 GCA_905234045.1 uncultured Selenomonadaceae bacterium
GCAAAGGCGACGAGTAGGAGCGTTTGCTCTTTGACAAGACAAAGAAAAAGTACGTTCAATAAGAAAAAATCTTTAAAAAGTAAGAGTTTACCAACACGCACTAGAGTGTGTTGAAAAATTAATTAATGTCGCTATAAAAAATTATCGAATAAAAAAATCTGACTGAGAACAGGAAAGTAGGTGCGCGCACGGATGCGCGCTCACACGGCGCGGCACGCAGGTCGCTGGACGCGACCGCACTTGTGCCGCAAAAACGCTCTTTCTTTTGGTACTTGCAAAGGCGACGAGTAGGAGCATTTGCTTTTGAGCGAGCAAAGAAAAGTAAATTTAAAATTAAAAAATTTTCAGCAATAAAGACTTTTCCTACAGACACTAAAAAAAATTAAAAAAATAATTTTTCAACACGCCCTAGCAAAGAAAAAGTTCTTTAACTAAAAAATAAATTAAAAAAAATTTTTATTCAACAGCCCCTAAAGTTATTTCTTTTACTGCCTAAAATTTTATGGTTATGTCGTTTCTGATGACAATCAGCACACAAAACCTCAAGATTGGAGCGACTGCAGTCATTTTTCAAGCCGTTTCTGTGATGAACGTGCAAATTTGGAGGATTAATTTTTCTGTGGCAATCTTCGCAAATATAGCCGCGTTCAGTGCGTATCACTTTGGAAATTAACGCCCAATTTTCGGGATAAATATTCAGCGGCGCAGTCTTGGCGGTGTATTCAGGTATAATCGAAAAATTTGTTTGATTGTCGTTGCTTACGGTTTTAAAAAATTCTTCGATTGAAAAATTTTTATAAATTATTTCCTTTTGTTTGTCAGAATAAATTTTATTGTAGTTTTTCCAATTTAATTTTTTCAAACAAAATTTACAAACGTGCAATTCTGTTTCAATTTCAATCGGGAGATTATCACGAATAATATTGACTTTAAAATTGCCGCTTGTATCGTTTGACACGACGTATTTTTCGTATTGGTGTTTTTTTATCGCACCCCTCAAAGTTTGGCAACCGGTTATGTGAAATTTGTATTCACTTTTTATATCTTTATTGAAATATCCGTAATATTGCGCTTGGTCTCGAATGTACAAAATAACGCGCCGCCCTTTGTAAAAAACGCCGTCATCAGTCCAAATAAAATTTTCATCATCTGCAGCAATTTCGGTCGGCGGAATTATAACATCTCGCCACGCGGTTTTTAATTCAAGCGAAAATTGGAAGTTGGATTTTTCATTTTCAGAAATTCCCATTCCCTGACGAATTTTTTTTCATATAATCATCGAACATTTTTTACAACTCCTTCGGCAAGTTCGTTTAATTTTTCATCAGCTTTAGTGCGAATCCTAAAATCAACGCGGCGCGAAAGTTTGGCATCAACTGCGCCGTTTAAATATATCGGCTGACTTGAAGATAAACCGTTAGCCGTGATTCTCTTTATAATCCATTCCAAATCCGGCTGAAGATAAGGCATATTAATTGCATAACTCAAAACTGCGCGAGTGCGTGCTTGCGAAAGATCCATATTGTGTAAATATTCTTCGTTGCGCGTGACGGCTCCCGCCCAAAATGGGTCGGTGTGTCCTTCAATTCGTATTTCTTCGATATAGTCTTGATATTTGCCGTGTGAAATAACCGCCACGTAGCGCGGAAGGAAATCATTTAATATTTGCTGAAATTTCGGCGTCAATAAATCTGAACCGACGCCAAATAAAATATCAGGCTCTTTAAATCTGACCGTCAAAGTTTTTTCGTCAATTTCGGCGTTCCATTTCGGCGTTCCATTTCGGCAAATCGTTTTTAAATTCTTCAAACAGTGCATGATAAATTTCTTGCTTAACAACGGCGTAATTATAAATCATTTCGTCTTTCTGCCGCTGTTCGTTTTGTACCTGAAACATAAAAGTTACCGCAATGAACATGAAAACTATCATAAGTCCTGACATTATATCAGAAATTGACATCCAATGATCTTCAGTTTTCTTCATCAATAACGCCTGCTTTCAACATTTCTTGCAATATTAACCAATTCCCTCAATTTGTTTGTAAGCGGCGTATAATCTGTTACAAATTTTTGCGAAACTTGATACATTGTCTTTCCAAAATTATCAAGCGTTTGTTTGAGAAGTTTTTCAAGATTTTTGTTAAGGTTCTCAGTGGATTTTCTCAAATTTTCGTTGTTGGTGCTCATCATATGCTCCATAGAATCGGCAACTTTTTTTGTAATTTGGAAAGATTCATTACGCAAACTTGTTGCCGCGTTTGTTACGGCGTCTTTTGTAGCTTTAACTTCGGCGTCCATAATTTCGCGCTGTTTGTAGGAGGTACTCTCAATTTTTTTGGAAACTTCCGCCATTGCTTGAATCGTTTTATTGGAATTATTTTCAACTTGTTTTAAAGCCGTGTTGCCGACTTTTGAAATTTGTTCTGTTATATCCTGCGAATCCTCTATAACGTCGTCAAATTTTTCTGTTAAATCATTGATATTTTGAGTTGCGTTTTCGGTAGATTTTTTAATTTCATTGCAAGCATTTTGAACAATTTGCGCGGAATTATTTCTAAACTCCGTAAAAGCGACGGCGGCAACATTTTTTATTTCAGCCGTCATCTGTTGAGAATAATCTGCAGTTTCGCCAAATTTTTCTGTTAAGTCGTTGATATTTTGAGTTGCATTTTCGGTAGATTTTTTAATTTCATTGCAAGCATTTTGAACAATTTGCGCGGAATTATTTCTAAACTCCGCAAAAGCGACGGCATCAACATTTTTTATTTCAGCCGTCATTTGTTGAGAATAATCTGCAGTTTCGCCAAATTTTTCTGTTAAGTCATTGATATTTTGAGTTGTAATAATTGCGGAGTTTTTAATTTCATTGCAAACAGTTTCAACAAAATTTGTAACATTCGATACGGCAGACCGAGAAGTTTCGCCGAGATTTTGAACTTCAAGCAAAACTTTTTCAAGTTCCTGCTCATAAATATTTGCCGTAACAATTAAATCGACAATTTTTTTACTGCTGTCAGTAATGGCGGACGAAGATTTTTCAATTTCAGAAAGAGAATTTTTGGCGGTATTCATACCGGCGGCGGCGACTTTCAAATTTTCCGTGACACTTTCAACGATTAATTTATAATTTTCTTGCCAATCCAACAAACGCCCGACGGCAATATTTAATTGCTTAAAATTTTCGCCAAATTGTTCGGTAAGTTTTTGGTTAAAATCTTTCATAGTTTTGTTTAACGCTTCAATGAACGCTTTAGAATTATTTTCCGCCAAAGTTTTTCCGAACTCTTGAAAGGCTTGAAGAATTTTATAATTGCTGTCGCGCATTTCAAGGCGAATAGTTTTAATTTGCCCGATAACCGTATAGTCTCCGTCGCCGACAAGCGAAT
>CAJOGS010000230.1:3394-4163 GCA_905234045.1 uncultured Selenomonadaceae bacterium
GTCCAAAATTTTTTGATTGTTGTCGAAATTATTTGTTGAGTTAAGGGACGCGGTTAAATTTTCAATGGCGGCTAACATTTTTTCATCGTTGTCGTATTTATTGCTTGCGTCAAGCGAATCGGTTAATTTTTTTATGGCGTTTAACATTTCTTTTTCACGGTCAGATTTCTTGTTGTCATTCTGTTTCAGGTAATTGATTAAATCTGAAACGGTTGCTTCATATTTCGCAGTGGCACTAAAATTTTTCTGCGCGTCGGCTTGAATATTTTTTAACCATAATGAAAAAACATACCGAGAATTGAAGTAAAAAAGCCGATCTCATTCCATTCAAAAGAGTTGTAACACTTTCTTGCATAGACTCCAGCGCAGGATTGAAATCCAATAATCCTAAAGTAATGCCTAAAAAAGTTCCCATTACGCCCAAAGTTGCGGCGGTGCGCGGTTGTTCATATTCGCCGAACGGATTTTCTTTGACGTAGGATTCAAATTTCTTCTTCGCATTAAAAAACCAACAGATAATAATAATGCTGAGAAATATTGTTAATTTGTATTCTAGGGCGTGTTGGTAAAATATTATTAGTTTAAGTTTTTTTAGGGACTGTTGGTAAAGTCAAAAATAGTGTAAATAAAAAAAGTAGCAAGTTGGAATTTCTCAACCTTTAGCAAATTTCTTTTATTAGGTATACCCGCGCCCCAGCCCGTCTCTGTTTTTGCCTCTGATTAAAATTTGTGTAAAAGGTATGGCGCGGCTGTACTGCTGACCTGTTAC
>CAJOGS010000231.1 GCA_905234045.1 uncultured Selenomonadaceae bacterium
TCATAGTAGTGCTCGTCAAGTATGGGCAGCTCGATTTCTTCAGCCAATTTCCAACCCGTCTCAAAGTCACGATTCCCGGGATGAGAACCCGGTCCTGCCGTACCCACTATGACGATTTCAGGATGGGCTTTGTGCACCCTTTCATAGATATATTTGAATCGCTCAATAAAATTGCTGACTTTGAAAGTAGAGTTTTGTTGCAGAGACGCAGAGAAGGTATTGCCAAAGCCAAAGCCGATGGCAAGTATAAAGGTGGCGGCAGACTCAAAGAAAAACCCGAAGATTTTGAGAAATATGAGCAAATGTATCGTTCAAAACAAATGACAGTTGTTGATATAGCAAAGCACTTCCAAGTTTCAAGAGTAACCATATACAAATGGATTAGGCAGGTCAACAAACAAAATGCGCAACAATGATTTTAGAAAAAGTTTCCACAAACGTTGTATTGACGCGATTTGTGGACAATTTTAAAGAATTTGTCGGTAATCGTTTGTGCTACATAGCATAACAAGCCGCAATTTGTGCGATATTCAAGACGAATTTTGAAATTTCAACAAATGGCGTAATGACGCGAAAAATTGACAAGTTTTCTGACAAATTTTATAATTGTCGAGGTTTGAGGATTTTTGGAAGTGTCGATGTCGAAGTTTGGGGGATTTTGGAAGGGGCAATGTCGAGGTTTAAATGTCAAATTTTCAAAAATTCAATACAATTAAGGATTACAGATGAGCATATATTTACACTTGGAGGTGATCATTTTGGCAGAAGAATATCTCAAAAGTGGAGAGGCAGCAGAATTGTTGCATGTGACGGAAATAACCTTAAGACGCTGGGGTAACAGTGGAAAGTTAATTCCTCATCATGTCGATCCTAAGAACGGGTATAAGTATTACACGCGCAAACAAATTCACGAATTTAATCAAACACGTTATAATGAAAAAAATGTTGACGAGCAAATAATTCGTGTGGCGACTTCGGATGTAAAAAATAAGGCGGACGAGAGTACAGGAAATGGGAAATTACCGAGCGTTGTTAATGTGACTGAGGTATCATTAGAGACAAAAACGGTACAGATAACTACTGAGGAAGTGGAAAGTCAAGCTGTAGTGGCAAAATATCATTATTTTAGTACAGCTAAGCCTGTAAGAAGACTGACTAAGATGTTTTTCGACGAAATAACTCATGTTCCGCTTGGGAGGACAGGCTATGTTGAGGTCACACTAATTTCCGGCGACTTTGAAAAGCCAACTACAGAACGTCCAACTTTATTAGATTTGTCGTTGATTGAAGGTGTAGTCAGTTTAAAAAAAGCTGGCAATAAAGCATTTTCTGTAAGTCAGTTGTTGAGGCACGTCAATGGCAATAGTCGTAATGGTTGTACTGATGAAAAGATAGCGGAGGCAACGAAAAGACTGCGGAAGATGATGGAGTGGCGCATAAAAATAGATGCTCGTCCCGAATTTGAACATTATAAAAAATTGCCGTCAGATGTTGTGGAAAAGGCAGTGTTTGAAGGACACTTGTTGGATATAATATACCTTGAAACCACAAATAAACGCGGCGAGAAAAATGTAGTGTTCGGATTTCCGATAAATGAATGTTTTGAGATTCCAAAAAACAAAAGTGTGGCGATAACGCATGAAGTTTATTCGGAAGTAATAGGCAAACTTACTTGTTTTCCGACTGGATTATTAAATGTTGCGGGGGTGAAAATGACAGATCAAAATAAAATTATTGCCAACTATCTCCTGCAAAGAATACAAGGAATAAAGAATAATCGGCGTGGTATTCACGGCATACTTTTTGAAACTTTGCAAAAAGATTGCGAAATTCAAAATTTTAGCAAGCAACGAATGTATAAAATTCGTGAAGTTATAGTTAAAATGTTGGAATATTGGAAGTCTCAAGGACACATCAAAGATTACAAATTGATTAAGGATAAATCTGGAACTTATCACAGCATCGATATAGAGGTTTCGGAGGTTAAGAAAAAAAATGCGCGAACTGGAACTGGAAGAGGCAATAAGGTACATACACGAAAAACCGCAAGTGTATCTGACACCAACGGGTAAGACAGGTGGCGGTTATATTTGTCCGATTTGTGGAAGTGGAAGTGGACCGAATAGAACAGGAATAATGTCGGATAAAAATGAATCGTGGAAATTTACTTGCTTTGCGCGAGGTTGCTTTCCGCCGAAGTCGGACATCATAAACATAATCGGAGCGAAAGAAAATTTGGAAAATAAAGAGGCGTTATTTCGAGCGTTTGAAATTTACGGAATTACGCTGAAGAAAAATGCAAAGAATGTGGATAAAATGGAAAACCGCGAAATAATTTCTGACAATTCCTCGTACGATGAAATTTCTCGAATTAAGGCGGATATAAAAAATTCGACGGAAAATCTTTGGCAAGCAGAAGATTATTTGAGAAGTCGTGGAATCAGCTTGAAAAAAGCAATCGAATTGAAGTGCGGATATGTGCAGGAATGGTATCACCCGAAAGTATTGGAAAAGTTTCAGGGAAAACCACCGTTTTCAGGAAGTCCGAGATTGATAATTCCGACTGGCGACGCAAGTTATTTGGCACGAGATATAAGACCGTTGGAAGAAATACCGCAGGAGGAACGCGGTTACATCAAGCAGAAAGCAGGAAATGCAAAAATTTTAAATCTCGAATCAATAGCGACGGCAGAAAGTCCGATATTTATAGTCGAAGGCGAATTTGATTTGATGAGCATTGAGGAACTGGGTTACACGGCAATAGCATTGGGAAGTACGTCAATGATAGAACATTTAGTGCCGGAGTTGAGAGAACATCATATCAAAGTAAATCAACCTTTTGTAATTTCGCTGGACAATGACAAGGCGGGACAGACAGCGGCAGAAAAATTGTTGAAAATCCTGCAAGAATCCGATTACGAGGCTTATGTTATGAACATAAGCGGAGAATACAAAGATGCAAACGAGGCATTGGTGAGCGACAAGAAATTTTTTGCGAATAGACTGTCGGAAGTGGCGGCAGACCCGAAAACGGAATTTTTGAAAAGAGAGCGGAATGAAGAAAGCAATATGGGAAAAATGGAAAATTTGCTGTCGATGATGAGGACGACGCGAAAACCTATTTCAACAGGATTTGAGACATTGGATTTAAGTTTGGACGGCGGCTTATATGCGCCGGGATTGTACATAATAGCGGGAGGAACATCGGTCGGGAAAACGGCGTTAATGCAACAAATAGCGTATAACTTGGCAAAAAATCAGCAAGATGTAATCTATTTTTCGCTGGAGATGAGCATACAGGAT
>CAJOGS010000232.1 GCA_905234045.1 uncultured Selenomonadaceae bacterium
GTTGGCGCGGTACTTATAATGAATGAACGCGGTTTTATTTTAATGGACGCAATTTTTTTAACGCTGATTGTTTCAATTATGGCAATGATTCTGTTTAATGCAAATTCAAAAGTTCAGCAAAGAAATTCAACTTTGTATTTTACGGCGATAAATCTTGCGAATGAACAATTTGCACTGCTTGAAAGTGAAGCGGCAACCGGCGTAAAATCTGAAATTCCTGCCGCTGACAAAGAATCTTTTAACGGCGTCAAGGAAAATTCTCAACCGATTAAATTTGACGTTTCCTACAGTGTCGAAAATACTTTCGATAACTGCAAAGAATATAAAGTCATCGTTAAATGGAATGTTGACGGCGAAACGAAAACTTTTGAATCTAAAAAAACTATCAGAAGTATAACAGAAAATCAAAATTAAGGGAAGTGCAACATTGAATCAGCGCGGCTTTGTATTCGCAGAATTTGTAATTGCGTTACCGCTTTTAATTTTGTTGTTGTACACTCTCGGAACGTTGACTTTAAAAACAATGAAAATTGCGCGGGAACAAGTTGCAGATTATACTCTTGAGACAGAGGCACAAGAAGTTATTGACAGAATTACTACCGATGCCCGCGCCGCTCATTCAGTGGAAATAAAAAATTGGAATTTTGCTGAAAGAGTGAAATTTATTTGTCACGTCAACAACCCTGACAGAGATTATTTATACGATATTTTAGATACAAGAATTTATGCTGTTGACAGTCCAGATGGTGGATTTTTTTGCGTTTACTTTAAACACCAGGATAACGAACTTCACAGAAATCCAATTACGGGCAAAAATTCTTTTGGAAATAATTTTGTTACCGAGTTAAGTTTTTATGTAATTGCGCCAAAGGTTCTTCACGTTACAGTGGAAATGGAAAGCATTGTAACTCATAGAAGAGTTAAATTTTCTACTGCAGTTTATATGCCTGCTTGTAAAAAAATTTATTATAAAGGTCAAAATTATGAATATGAATGAGCGCGGATTTTTTACAATCGTCGGACTTTGCTTGTTGGTTATCGCCGCCATTTCAATTAAAGGCGTTCATGAGTTTGAGACAAACTATTCAAACGGTATCAAAAATTTTAAGATTGAACACAAATTACAAAATTTGGCTGAAAGTTGTTTGACAGAGGAAATTGAAAACGTCTCAACATTAAATTTGGGAGAAATTTATTCCAATTCCAGAAATTTTGGCAATTACGACGAGGATTTAAAAAATTGCTCTGTTCAAATACGCGCCAAAAATGTTTATTTAAAAAAATATGTCCGCACTTATTCTTTAGGCAATACTCCGAATGATAAAGCGGTGGCAGGATCGCCGAAAAATGTAATTTTTATAGCCTGTGTGGCAAGTTGTGACAGTCCTTTTATCGTCGGCAAAATGTACCGTTGCGCTTTGGCTTATATTCTTGAAGACGACCCTGCAACTGAAAATTTTGACGAGTCTGCAACTGTCCACTATTTGAACAGTTTGTAATGCAGGAAAACGGCAAATACTGCCGAATTTATTCCAAATTGCGAAGGAGGCGATTTTATGGATTCGCAAGCAGCTAATGAAACTTATGACGCGGCGCAAGTCGATTTAAATAAATTGGTTGAAATGATTAACGAAATTTTTGAAATGCAAGATAAAAATTCACGGCTTTTAAATCAAGTCCTGCGCGAGAATGTCAATTTTCAAAATCAAGTTCGACAGGGAATGTATAACGAAATTGAGGAAATGAAAAAGCAACAGCGCGGCGAACAATTCACGCCAATTTTAAAATCATTGGCGGCAATTTGCGTTGAATATCGCACAGTTTTAAATGATGAAACACTTTCGCCGAATACGCGGCGAACACTTCAACTGATGTTTGAAGAAATGGAAGATATTTTGGCAGAATACGGCGCAGAAATTTTCAGCTCCAAAATTGGAGAACCGCGCCGCCCGTTGCTGACAAAAATTATTAATACCATTTCAACAAACAACAAGGAAAGTCATAACACCATTGCAAAAAGTCGGCGCGCAGGTGTCGTCCGCAATGGGCGTCCGCTTTACCGCGAATTTGTTGACGTTTTTGTTTTTGACCCGACTTTTGTAAATCAGATTGAAACTACAACGGATAATAATTAATCGGAGGAGAATTTTTTAATGAGCACTTACGGTATAGATCTCGGAACAACATATTCATGCATTGCGCGTTTGGATTCCAACGGCAACCCTGAAGTTATTCGCAACAACGAAGACGATTCAAATATGGTGGCGTCGGTAGTTTTCTTTGAAAATGAAAATAACGTCGTAGTCGGTCAAGCCGCAAAAGAAAATATCGAAACTGACGGCGACAGAGTTGTTCAATTCGTCAAGCGTGAAATTGGAAAACGTGACATGAGAACTTACGAATTTGACGGAAAAACTTATACACCCGTCGAAATTTCCGCGCTGATTCTGACACGTTTAAAAAATCTTGTAGAATCGCAAGGCAATACCATTGAAGACGTTGTTATAACTGTTCCCGCGTATTTTGGACTGGAGGAACGCTCCGCAACAAAACAGGCGGGCGAACTTGCCGGCTTGCATGTTTTAAGTTTGATTAATGAACCGACGGCGGCGGCGTTGAGTTATTGCGCCCGCCAATTCCAAGAAGACCGCACAATTTTAGTTTACGATTTGGGCGGCGGTACTTTCGACGTTACAGTTGTTAAAATGTCAATGACGCGCAACGACGCGGGCAAAGACGTTCAAAAAATTAACGTGCTTGCAACAGGCGGCGATGACAGACTCGGCGGCAAAGATTGGGATGACAAACTTTTTGAATATATTCTCAATGCATGTTGCGAAGAAAACGGCTTGACGCCGCAGGAAGTTGAGGCTGAAACTCGCCAAGACATTCGCTCAAAAGTTGAAGAGGCTAAACGCAAACTCAGTAAAAAAGAATCCGCCAAAGTTCGTATCGATGTCAACGGCTCCCGCACTGAAATTACAATCAAACGCGCAGATTTTGAATCAATGACTGCCGACAAAGTTGCACAAACTATGAATTTTGTTGAATCAACTTTGCAAAAAGTCCCGGGCGTCCAAATTGATACAGTTTTGCTTGTCGGCGGTTCAACTTATATGCCGATGATTCAAGCGGCAGTTGAAGCTAAATTCCCGGGCAAAGTTCAACAACACGATCCCGATCAGGCTGTTGCAAAAGGCGCGGCAATTTATGCAAGTATGCTTGTAGTTGAAGAAGGCACAGTTGCAGGCGGAGAAAATTCTGCCGATTCTGCGGACGGAAATTCTGATACAAC